>CALZAJ010000001.1 GCA_945613785.1 uncultured Verrucomicrobiota bacterium
CGTACTTGAGGAAAATCAGCGGAATCGCCCAGAAGGCGCTGCGAAACGTTGTGCGTCCGCTCTCGGGTCCGTTCGGACACAGCTTCACGATCACACCACAGATGACGGCGGTCGCAATCACGACCGCCGGATTGAGACCGAGTACAGCCAGCGCGAAAGTCGCAAGCGCCATCACGCAATAGCCATAACCTCCCGTGACGCTCTTCGTCCAGCCGCGGATGACCATGGCGGCGATGATGCCGGTCAACGCCGCGCGGAGGCCCATGAAGGCCGCCGCGAGGAACCGGTTGCCGAGAGGAATCATCTGATAGCCTGCCGCCACAATCGAGAAGATGATGACGCTGGGAAGCAAGACGCCGACGAGCGCGCAGATCGCCCCAGGAATGCCGGCGACCTTTCGTCCGACATAGACGGCCGTATTGCCGGCAATGATGCCAGGAATCATCTGAAAGATCGGCAGGTGGCTGACGATTTCGCCTTCTTCGGTCCACTTGCGTTTCTTGGCGAAGACCTCATCCGCCACTGCCAAGATGGCAAAGCCGCCACCGACCACGCAGAGCGCGATCTTGAACATCTCCCAGAAGAGCAACCAGAGTTTCCTCACGTCAGACATTCCAACCTCTCACCCTCAGATCGCGAGCCGGCGAGCCAGCTCCGCACAGGCGACGGCATCATAAAGTCCGTCGTGCCAGGTGCGTCCGTCCATCTGCGGCACGCAGCCGAACATCGCGCACAAATCGCCCAACTTGTAGCTCGGCAACTTCGGATAACGAGCCTTGGCAAGTTTCATCGTATCGACCCACGGCCCCCACTTCGTCAGCGGCGCAACCCGCGTCAGAATCGTTTTCTCACAGGCGATGTTATGGGCGACGAGTCGCTGTCCCATCAATCGCGGCGCCCAGGTTTCAAAGGAGCTTTGCAGCGTCCCGAGCGCATCCGATTCGTGTGCGCGTGCCGGTGCCCCCTCCACATCAAAGAACCATTCGCCCGTCTCAACGATCTGACCTTCCCGCACCACGGCAAAGCCCAGCTGCCAGGGTTCGTTAACGTTGCCGTTCTCGTACCCTGTCGTCTCGAAGTCTATGGCGACGAATTCCATGGTGAGTTTTTAATTGCCTGATTGGAAATCGGAGGATTGAAGCCCGTGCACGTTCTGAGAGAGCAACTAGCCCAGCGTTTCAACGACCTTGAGGGCCTGGAAAGTCTCTTTAACGTCATGGACACGGACGACCGAAGCGCCCTTCATAGCCGACCAGACGGCAATGCCCAGGTTTCCGCCAAGGTTCTTTCCCGTCATCTTCTCGCCCGTCAGTTTCTTGACGATTCGCTTCCGACTCGCCCCAACCAACACCTTTCCAAGCTTTGCCAGCTCGGGGACAGACCCCAACAATTCGATATCTTCCTCGCGGGAGGTTCCGAATCCGATCATCGGATCAAGATACACCTTCTCGATTCCAATCTGCCCCAGAACTCCGTCCAAGACGTTGGGGACAGACCCCGAAATCGTGGGGACAGACCCCGACAGTCGGTGAGGAATTATCAGTTCTGCGCCACTTTTTGCACAGATACGCGCCATTGCCACGGCTGGGTCGGCATAAACGCAGTTAATAATCTGCACGCCGAGGTCCACGGAGCGCTCCGCCGTTTCGGGATGATAGGTATCCACCGAGAGGGGGACAGACCCCATCATCTCTGGGGACAGACCCCGCAGAACCGGTTCAAGGCGGGACCATTCTTCCTCCCAGGTGAGGGGGACAGACCCCGGCCGGGTAGACTCTCCGCCAAGATCGATGATCTCCGCACCATCGGCGATGAGATTCTTCACGCGGCGAATGGCTTCTTCTGGTTTGTAGAATTGTCCGCCGTCCGAAAACGAATCTGGCGTGACGTTGACAATACCCATTACCTTGCAGGACATAACCGTGTAAATTGTTTGATTGTTGAATTCTTTGATTGGTTAATTGGTTGATTTCCGGAGGCCTTCGCCATTCACCGTTCGCTACAATCCGAGGGTCAGTTGGGAAACGGGACCGAAGCTACGGCGGTGCTCAGGGCAGGGGCCGAGTTTGGCGAGGGCCTCGAAGTGAGCCTTGGTGGGATATCCTTTATGCTGAGCGAAGCCATAACCAGGGTAAAGCTTCTCCAAACGAAGGCAATCCGCGTCACGCGCTGTCTTAGCGAGGATTGAGGCAGCCGCGATAAAGAGTGATTTTGCGTCGCCTTTGATCACATTCTGCGCATCAGGGAGCGTGGAGACCGCCAGCCCGTCTACTAGGATGTGGGGTCTGTCCCCAGTCGTTAGGAGTTTAGCGGCGACTTCATCCGCGGCGCGCTTCATTGCGACGTGGGTCGCGCGAAGGATGTTGAGTTGATCGATTTCAGCAGGACTCGCACTGGCAATCGCCCAGGTGCATCCAGGTGTCGTCTTGATGATTTCGGCGAGTTTCTCGCGCTTTTTCTCAGTCAGCTTCTTGGAATCGTTGATTTCAGACCAGGCGCCCGTCAGTAGGTCTTCGGCTAGCGCGAGAGGGACAGAGACGGCCGCCGTGTAGACACCCCCGACAAGAGGTCCGCGACCAGCCTCATCGATACCCATGACGGGATCACCGAGCTGCCGCTCAAGCTCGAGCGAAACGGCCATCAGTCGACCCTTTCGAGTCCGTCGGGGAGCGGACGGTTTGCAATCTCCAGCAACTGGTCTAACTTGGACTCGATCCGTTTCATTGTCGCGGCCGATTCTTCGGCCTTGCGAAGGAGCTGATCGGCGCGAACGTCGATTTTTGCCTGAATCACTCTCGACTCGTCAGCGGTCTTGTCGTAGACGGCGCGATTGGAGACGCCGCCCGTGGAGAACCAGACTGCGAATAACACGATTAGCAGCAGCAAAACGACCAACCAAGGCATGAATTTGCGAAACTTCTTCATATCAAGCGTCCTCTCCGTGCTATTATACCAAATCACCGATTTGAGATGGTATAATATCGGCCGATGACACTGATTGCCGTCACACTGTTGGCTGCCACAACTTTTGCGGAAACGCCAAGCCTTTCCCGTCAGATTCAAATGGATCGGGCCGGGTTCTCATGCAATACGATTGACGGTGTCTGGGGCGGCAAATCCGAGCGGGCCGCGCGGAAGTTTCTGGATACGGGGCATTTCTTCGACAGCGACATCTCGGCGACAAATCTGCTCTCATATGTGACGGTGACGCAGGAAGACCTCGACGCACTTGTCCGCATCCCCAATGATCCGGCGGCGAAGGCCGAATTGACGACGATGGGCTACGAGACGATCAAGGAGATGTTTGCCGAACGCGGGCATCTCTCCCAGCGGGCTCTCGAGCGGCTGAATCCTAATCTGAATTGGAATGGCATTCAGGCGGGAACGCGCATCCGCATGCCGATCTTCCCGACGATGGACGAGGAGTTCAACGTGTGGCCGAAGGGTCGCCCTGGGGCGACCAAGCGTCCTGAAGCGGACGAAATCCGCATTTCGCTGTCGCGTTTTGAAATTGCCGTCTTCGACAAGGCGGGCAAGCAGTTAGCGCTATTCCCCTGTTCGATTGCGAAGAACAAGACAAAGCTTCCGCCGCACGGCGAGCTCCGCATCACCGAGACGGTGGCGCGTCCCAACTACACCTACACGCCTGATCAGACGCCGGCGGGCAAGAGGGTCAAGCGCTACATCTTTCCGCCGGGACCGAATTGTCCGGTCGGCGTCGCCTGGCTCGGCCTGAATCTTCCTGGCTACGGCATTCACGGCACGCCGCGTCCGGAATCAATCGGCAATGCCGAATCCCACGGCTGCTTCCGTCTTTCGAACTGGAACGCCGCTCGCCTCTACGGCCTGTGTCCATCCGGCACACGTGTGATCGTAGAGGACTGAGAAAAAAGGCTCTCGCCGCCTTCACATCCAACCTCCGTTTCGTACACCCAAGAGTTTACGAAACGGAGATGAGAATTCGATTCGGCTTCCGTTAAGATTGCGTTCGGGAGCTATCATTCTCGCGGTAAGTCAGGAGCCACAAGCCGTGCAGGTTGCAGTACGCGTAGATGCGGAGCGGCTCATCGTTCGGGAGGAGGGAGAACTGGGCTTCGGGGTAACAGCAGGGCTTCAGGTACTTGAGCTGGCAGCCCGCCTTCGTCTCCACGGCGATCCAGTCGATGTGATGCGCCTCGGTCATCGGATGCTCGCGCGTCCCGACCCGCACCCAGATGACGCCCTTCTCGACCGAACAGACCGGAACGTGCTTCTCCCGATCGCCGTCCGTCGCCTCGGGAATCAGTTCCTGCATCGTCTCGCCGCAACAGACCAGCTCCGCCGCGGTCTCCGCGACTGGACACACGATCTTTCCACACTTCGCACACCGATAGAATTTCATACGCCGCCTCCTTCCTTAAGTGGATGTCAACGGCGCACAGTATACAGGCTTCCCCGACAACCTGTCGGTCGCAATTAGAACGCTTCAGCGGATTCAATCGCCTCGCTTTATCGCACGGGCGGCCTCCGAGCCGGACACGCCGTGCCGCGGCCGTCAGGACAGGATCGCGCCGAGATTCGCCATGATGCGGTTGGCGACGGCAGGCTTGTTCATCGTATAGACGTGCACGTTGTCGACGCCGTTGGCGAAAAGATCGACGATCTGCTCGGTCACATGGGCGATGCCCGCCTCGAGCATGGCGTCGGGATTGTCGCCGAAGCGGTCCACGATCGCACGGAAGCGCGGCGGCAGAAGCGTGCCCGAAAGCTTGCAGATGCGGGTGATCTGCTTCGCGTTGGTGACGGGCATTACGCCCGCAACCACGGGAACCTTGATGCCAGCGGAGCGGATCTTCGCAAGATAGGCGTAAAGGATGTTGTTGTCGAAGAACATCTGTGTCGTCAGGAAATCGAGCCCCGCGTCCACCTTGTCCTTCAGGTGCGCGATGTCATCCTTCAGGTGCGCGCACTCGGGATGCCCTTCCGGATAGCAGGCGCCGCCCAGGCAGAACCCGGGATAGTACTGCTTCAGGTAGCGGACGAGCTCGGACGCGTGCTTGAAGTAGCCGGGCGGAACCGCCTCGGCATCCGGCGGCAGGTCGCCACGCAGCGCGAGGACGTTCGTGATGCCAAGGGACTTCATCTTCGCCGCTTCCGCGGCAATGCCCTCGCGCGTCGCCATCACGCAGGTGAGGTGGGCGAGCGCCGTCACCCCGCAATCGCGCTGCACGTAATCGGCGATAGCGCTCGTATTCGCACTCGACGTGCCGCCGGCGGCGCCGTAGGTGACGGACATGAACGCAGGCTTCGCCGCGGCGAGTTCGCGCACGGCGTCCTTGACGGGATCGAGCGGCATGTCGCGCTTCGGAGGGAACACTTCGAACGAGACGCTGGGCTTGCCAGAACTGACGATATCCTTGATCTTCATAGAATTGGTTAATAGTCTATCATTTTCAGCCCTTCTAGACCAATAGGTTCGAACCCCGCAGCATTCATAGGTCAATTCTATGGCAAAAAAAGTCACCCGAACTCCACTTCCAGAGTCCGGGCGCCTGGGTATTTCAACAACAAAGGAAACGAATGGCAGGCTTAGAAGCTGAGCGTCGCGGAAAGACCGGCGACGACGTTCCAGCTCTCATCCCAGCGGCCCGTGCCCTCGTAGCCGCGGGACGCACGACGGATGTCGCGATCGAACAGGAAGTCCGAGTAGCCGACGTAGCCGCCGATCTCGAGATTGTCGCAGACGGACCAGGTGAGCTCGAGCTTGAGCATCGTGTCCATGAGTCCGTTCTTGTTCGCATCCCCGACATACGCCTTGACGCGCTCGCAGTTGCCGAAGCCCTGCGCGATGGAAGGCCGCAGCGCGAGCGTCTCGTCATCCTCTCCCAGCAGGTTGAAGGAATGGCCGATCTCCATGCTGACATAGGTGCCGTTGTCGCGGATTACGTCACGCTCGATGGAGAGCGCCGGTTCGAACCAGAGATCCGGCAGCGAGAGGCTCAGCGTCCAGAACTGCGTATCGTCGTCCGCACCGGCATCACGCTCGCCGTGACGTGCCTTCGCGCCGGGATGGTACTCGTAAAGGTAGTTGAGTCCGATCTCGACCGTCGTGGGCAGCCACGTGACGTCTTCTGGCGAAAAGGCATGGGAGATCCCCACGTACGGATGAAGCTCTGTGTACTTGCCGCCGCGGTTGCCGTAGCCCGCCTGGCGTCCGTACTTCGTCATGTCGAAGATCGCCTCGGCGCCGACCGTCACGAGATCGAAGAACGTGATTTCCGCCGACGGCGTCAGGATCGGATCGCGGTTATCCACGAAGCCATAGCTCAGGTACTTGGAGTCGAAGGCGAGCGAGAACGACGCGGAAACGACCGGCGTCTCCTCGGTTTCTCCCTTCTCCGCTTCGGCCACAACCTCATCGACCGCCGTCGCGAGCGAAACACCGCCGCACACCGCGGCTGCACACATGATTGCTTTGAGTTTCATTGACTTGTTCCTTTTGATAGTTTATTGTTCACTTGGCGCGCTTCCGTGCGTTCGGGCAGCCCGCGCAGCCGCCGGAGCACTTGCCGTCACAGAGGCACGGAGTCCCCTTCTTGTGGACTCGCCAGAGGGCGAGTGCCACAAGTCCGAGGAGCACGACCAGCACACAGATGGATCCGAGGTTCATGGCTCTTTATCCTTATCTGACGTGTTAGTCAAACGACGCCGGTCTAGGCGACCTGCGTAAGATCGTCCAGAGCACGAAGACGTCGACGAGGATCGCGACCGCCGTCCAGAAGCCGAAGCCGGCGCCCGCGACGAGAAGTCCGATCTGATAGATGCTTAACGCGAGCATATAGCCGACGAACATCTGGAAGCCCAGCGCAAACCAGCCCCACTTGGCCTGCCCCATTTCGCGGAAGGTCGCGGCGATCGCGACCACGCACGGCGGGACGAACAGGTTGAAGACCAGGAAGGAGAGCGCCGCGAGCTTCGGATAGTCGCCGAAGGAGGCGAAGAGGTTCGAAACATGCGCCGCCGTCGTCGCGCCGTCCATGCCGGCCGCCACGAGTCCCAACGTCGCCGTCGCCTGCTCCTTGGCGATTTCGGCGGTGACGGACGCCGCCGCACCCTGCCAGGTTCCGAAGCCGAGCGGCGCGAAGAGCCACGCGATCCATTCACCGAGGTCACGCAGAATCGAACGCTCAATTTCATCGTCGGCCAGCAGGTTCATCGACCAGTCGAAGTGCATGATGAACCAGAGGACGACGCACGCCGGGAAGATGATGAGACCAGCCTTTAGGACATAGCCGCGCACACGGTGCCAGGTATGGATGACGATCGCGCGGAAGGTCGGCAGATGGTAGGCCGGCAGCTCCATGATGAACGGCGCCGCGTCGCCCGCGAAGAAGCTGGACTTCTTGAGCGCGATGCCGCCGAGAATGACGATCGCGATGCCGATGACGTCCATGAGCGGCGCCACATACCACTGCTCGCGGAAGAAGATGGCTGCGAACATCGCGATGATCACCGTCTTGGCGCCACAGGGGATGAACGTCGCGAGGATGACCGTCATGCGATGGTCGCGTTCGTTCTCGATCGTTCGTGCCGCCATGACGGCTGGCACGCCGCAGCCCTTGCCGACGAGCATCGGGATGAAGGACTTGCCGGAGAGCCCGAACTTGCGGAACAGGCGGTCCATGATGAACGCCACGCGCGCCATGTAACCGCAGTCCTCGAGGAAGGCGAGGAACAGGAAGACGATCGTGATGACCGGCACGAAGCCGAGCACCGTGGCCATGCCGCCCCACGCGCCGTCGACGACGAGCGACTTGATCGTCTCGCTCGCCCCGATCCTGTCGAGCCCAGCCTGAATGAGCGCACCGATGCCGGGCACCCAGACGCCGTAGTCCGACGGATCGGGCTCCTCGACCGTCTTGGCTGCCGTGTAGGCCGCCTCGTCAATCGCCCACTCCTCCGCCACATCACCAGTCTCTTCGTCTTCAATGCTGGCCTTCTTCTCGCCGGCCTCCCAGGCGGCAATCGTCGCCTCGGCCTTCGCGAAATCTTCCGTCGCCTCCTCGTACGACTTGCCGTCGACCTCGTGTGTCGTGAACGGCAGGTGCCAGCCCTCGCTGCCCAGCAGACCGTCGCTCGCCCAGTCCGTCAGCTTCGTGCCGGGACCCGACTCCGCGACGGCTAGGAACCACATCGCGCACAAGGAGAGAATGAAGACCGGCAACGCCAGGATACGATGCGTCACGAAACGGTCAATCTTGTCCGAAAACGTCGTCTTGCCCTTGCGCTTCGCGTTCTTCGTCAGCGCCTTGTCCATCAGGTTCTTGATGAACTCATAGCGCTGATTCGTGATAATCGACTCCGCGTCGTCCTCAAGCTCCTTCTCGCAGTCGCGGATGTGTTCCTCGATGTGCTTGAGCTCGCCGACGCCGAGTCCCAGCTGACGGATCACGTCACGGTCGCGCTCGAAGACCTTGATCGCGTACCAGCGGATGGCGCGCTTGGGGACCAGCTTCTGGATCGATTCCTCAATGTGCGCGAGAGCATGCTCGACCGATCCGCTGAAGACGTGCGGCACTTCGGGGTTGCCATGCGTGTCGATCTTTGAGATGAGCGTCTTGGCCGCCTCGACGCAGCCCGCGCCCGTGTGGGCCGAGATACCGACGACCTGACAGTGCAAAGCCTTGCCGATGCGCGCGAAGTCGATCGTGTCGCCGTGTTCCTTGACGAGATCCATCATGTTCACCGCCACCATCATCGGCAGACCGAGTTCGGCGAGCTGCGTCGAGAGATAGAGGTTGCGCTCAATGTTCGTGCCGTCGACGATGTTGAGGATAGCGTCCGGATTCTCCTCGACGAGGAACTGACGCGAAACCTTCTCCTCAAGGGAATACGGCGAAAGCGAATAGATGCCGGGAAGGTCCTGGATGACAACCTCCTTGTGTCCCTCGAGGACGCCCTCCTTCTTCTCGACCGTCACACCCGGCCAATTGCCGACGTACTGGTTCGATCCCGTGAGCGCATTGAAGAGCGTCGTCTTACCCGCGTTAGGGTTTCCGGCCAAGGCAATCTTGATAGACATGGCTAACTTTTCTCCCAAAAAAATTGATCAGGCAGCCTGAACAAGAATCCGTTTCGCGAGATCGTCGTTGACGGCGATACGACTGTCATGAATTCCGAGAATCATGTTGCCGTAGCTCAGCTGGACGACGGTCACCATCACACCCGGGACAAAGCCCAAGGCGCCCAAGTGCTTCTTCACGACGTCAGTTCCCTTGATCGTCATGATCCGGGCCTTATCGCCCCTCTTCAATATTGCCAGTGGCATGTCGCACGCCCTCTTTCCTGTTTTATCCAGTCTGGTCGTTAGCATAGGCTAACTCAACGATGCATATGATATCACAAACGCCCGAAAGTTAGCAAGTGGAAAGTTTACCATGTCTTACAATCGTATTTCGGCCGGCCTTTTGAGCCCGATCTGCCGGCGTCGTGCGCTCTGCAACAGGACATTCTGTCCCAAGGTCGGACCAGAATGTCGCAGCTCGTCACAAAAGGTCGGACCAAATGCCTTTGGCACGCGGTTGCTAAAGGGGAGGCGTATCAATCGAAAGGAATGAAACAATGAACACAATTATGAATATGGATCCGTTCCGCATACTGGACGAGCTCTTCAACATGAAGGGTCCGGCTTATCGGAACATGCGGGCGCGTGCAGCCGGACGCTTTCCGCCGGTGAACGTGTTCCTCGACGACAATGCGGTCCTGATTGATCTGGAACTTCCGGGCAAGACCGCCCAGGACATCGATCTCACGCTGGAACCGCAGGCCGTGGTCATCGCCGACAAGCCGACGGTCGAAGAAGGAAAGGAAACACCGGCGCCGGCTTGGAGCCGCCGCCTCAATCTCCCCTTCCGCGTCAACGCCGACAAGGCCAACGCCAAATTCACCAACGGCATCCTTCGCATCGAACTGCCCAAGGCTGAAGCCCAGGGCGTGCGCAAGATCGCCATCGCCTAATCACGAGAGAGAAAGGAGCTTTCAATCATGAACATGGAAAACTACATTGTCCCGACGGCGACCTTCACCGAGAACCCCGAGGCCTATGAACTCGTCGTGGAGCTGCCGGGCATCGGCAAGGAGGATGCGGACCTTCATATCGACGGACACACGCTCACGCTGAAGACTCACGCGACGTACGAGAATCCGGCCGGGTTCAAGCAGGTCGCGGTCGAGTTCGAGCGGACCAACTACGCGATGAGCGCGGAACTTCCCGAGATGGCCGACGCGTCGGCGATGACGGCGCGGCTGGAAAACGGACTCCTCACGGTCACGATCAAGAAGAAGCCCGAGGTCCAGCCCAAGCGCATCGAGATCCTTTGATCCTCAAACAACACACACCCCCGACGACGCCCGAGGCAACCCCTCGGGCGTCTTTTTATCCGTCAGCTGTAATACGAGAGGCGGCGCTCGACGAGTTCCATGACCTTGGCGACCAATGCGTTGAAGACATAGTAGAAGACGCCGGCGACGATGAACGGCACCATCGTCGTATGGGCGCCGGCTGCCATCTTCGCGACGGTGAACATCTCCGTGACCGAAAGCGCGAAGGCGAGCGACGTGTCTTTCACAAGCGTAATGACCTCATTCGTCACCGGCGGAAGCACGCGCTTGACCATCTGCGGGAAGACGATCCGCAGGAACGTCTCGACTGGTCCGAGGCCCAGCGCCGATGCGGCTTCGTGCTGTCCTCGTTCGATGCCCTCTAGTCCAGCACGGTAGATCTCGGCGAAATACGCGGCGTAGTTGAGAGCGAACGCGATGATCACCGCGATGATGCGGTAGCAGGGCGCGAGTTGGATATGGAAGACGTACCAAGGGCCGAAGTACACAAAGAACAGCTGCAGCATCAACGGTGTACCGCGCATGACGGAGATGAAGGCCTTGACCGGCGCCGATACGACGGCATGCGCGCTCATGCGTCCGAAGCAGATGACGAGCCCGAGCGGCAGGGCGAAAAGGAGCGTCAGTACAAAGATGGCGATGCTGACGCCGAGTCCGCGGAAGAGGCCGGCGAAGAGCTTACCATAATCGAGCGGGTTGGCCAGGGCGTTCTCAGCCGGCGTGCTTGACGCATCGCCGTCGGGCGTCGCCGCGAGCACTAGGACGTTCGCGCCCTCGAACCATTTGGCGGAGATTTTCGCGGCCGTACCGTCAGCCACCATCTCGCGGAGGGTCTCCGTAACCTGATCCCGGAGCGCGACATTCCCCTTCTTGAAGCCGATGCCGTAGAACTCGTGCATCACGGCCTCGTCGAGAATGCGAAACTGTCCAGGACAGTCGGCGAGCTTCTTGAGCGCCACGCCCATGTCCATCGCAATCGCGTCCACGGCGCCGGCGTCCAGCTCCATCACCGCATTGTTATAGTTCGGCGTGACGACGATGCCCTTGAAGGTCGCGCCGAGCGCGGCCTTCTCGCCGCCTTCTTTGAGGGCCTTCTCAACCGGCGTGTCGGTCTGGACGGCGACGGTGCGGCCCTTGAGGTCGGCGAGTGTCCGGATCGACGAGGCGACCTTTACCAGGACGACCTGGGAGTTGTCGATGTACGGCGGACTCCACGTGTAGGCCTCTTCGCGACCGTTGATGGTGAAGCCATTCCAGATGCAATCAATCGCCCCGGAGCCAAGCTCCATGTCTTTGGCGTCCCAATTGATGGGATTGGCGACGAACGTCCAACCGCGACGGACACAGACCTCCTTGGCAAGATCCAGGTCGAAGCCGACGAACTCGTCACCCTGTTTGAAGCCGTAGGGCGGGAAGTCCGCATCAAAACCCACGGTCAATCGCTTGACGCCCTCGGACGGCTGTCCGCAACCGGCGAACAGGAATGCCGCGAGGGCGGACAACACGAGCTGTTTCATTCTCTCCACCATTCAACTACCTCTCTGCTGTCAGCCGACGGCCGCGCTCACTCGGACCACTTCTTGACGAGCGCGGCGATCACTTCAGACTCCGCCTCGGTGATCACACCATCCGCCCGGACTCGATCCAGCGCCGTGCGGAACTCCTCGGCCTGTTCGCCGTCAAGGCCACGGAAGAAGTCCTGCAGGACTTCCGTCTCATGCCAGTTGACCTTTCCGTCGAAGAGGATGTCCTTGCCCATCGCACGCATCACCTTCGCCAAGGCGCGTTCATTGACGGGAGACAGCAGGGGTCCGCTCTCCACGGCGGCGTGGCGCAGACAGTACCGCATGATCGCCAGCACGATCAGCATAAGCGCAATGGCGGCCGGAAGCGAGATCCAAGCCGACCCGACGAAGGCCGCGATCACGTAGCTCACGCACGAGACCGCCGCCACCACCAACGCGTACGGCAGCTGCGTATTCACGTGAATCACATGATTGCAGCGGGCACCGGCCGAGGCCATGATCGTCGTGTCCGAAATAGGCGAGCAATGGTCGCCGCAGACGGCACCCGCCATGCAGGCGGAGACGGCGACAATGGTCAGTGTCGAACCGGGGATGGCGGCGAGCACGATCGGAATGAGGATGCCGAAGGTGCCCCAGCTCGTTCCCGTCGAGAATGCGAGGGCCATGCCGATGAGGAAGATGATCGCGGGCAGGAAGAGCTTGAGCGAGGCCGCAGGGCCGTTGATGAGATCCGAAACGAACACCTTCGCTCCCAGCGAATCTGTCATCGTCTTGAGCGTCCAGGCGCAACAGAGGATCATGATCGCCGGGACCATCGCCTTGAAGCCCTCGGGAAAGGCCTCCATGCAGTCCTTGAAGCCGATGACGCGACGGCAGAGATAGAAAAGGACGGCGAACACCACCGCAGCGATCGATCCGTAGACGAGTCCGACGGACGCATCGGAATTCGAGAACGCCGTCATGAAGTCATGATAGCCGTCGCCCACCTTGGCCGGATTGAAGAACCCGCCCGAATAGATCATGCCGAGAATGCAGGTCACGACCAACACGGCCACGGGCACAAGCAGGTCCCAGACGCGTCCGCGACTGTTGTGCGCGAGGGCCTCGGCCCCTTCGGCCAATGCGGAGAGGTCCTCGTGTCCCGCCTCGGCTTCCGCTTCGTAACGGCGCATCGGACCGAAATCCAGGCGCTTGGTTGCCACGAAGAACATCGTGACGATGGTCAGGATCGCATAGAAGTTGTAGGGAATCGCATTAATGAAGAGCGAGAAGCCGCTTTCCGCGCCCGCGCCCTTCGCAAAGCCCGCGACCGCGGCGGCCCAGGAGGAGATCGGGGCGATGATGCAGATCGGCGCCGCCGTCGCATCGATGAGATAGGCGAGCTTGGCGCTCGAGACGCGCTTCGCCTGGGTGACGGGACGCATCACGCTGCCGACCGTCAGACAGTTGAAGTAGTCGTCGACGAAGATGAGCATGCCGAGGACGACCGTCGCCAGCTGCGCGCCGACGCGCGACTTGATGTGCGTGGCCGCCCAGCGACCGAACGCCGCCGACGCGCCGGTCTTGTTCATCATCGCGACGAGCGAGCCGAGCAGCACGAGGAAGAGGAGAATGCCGATGTTGTAGGGATCGGCGACGGATTTCACGAATCCGTCGGACATCGCATGCACCAGCGTGCCTTCGAACGAACCCTTCGCATAGAGGAGTCCGCCCGCCAGGATGCCGACGAACAGCGACGAATAGACCTCCTTGGTGATGAGCGCCAGGAGAATCGCGAGAAGCGGCGGCAACAGCGCCCAGCCGGTGCCGAAGAAACGGTTCTCCGTCCGAATGGTCGCCAACGCCTGCGCCTCATGCGCCTTGAACTCCGGATCCGACTGGACCTTGTCGGCATAGGCGCCGACGTAGGCCTTGGCAGCTTCCAGTTGCGTCAGGTCGGGAGCGGATGCGGACGTCTCGGCCTGCGCGAAGAGCGCGCAAGCGACGATCAGGACAAGCGACAGGATCTTTTTCACTGACGTCCCTCCTTCAGCAGCTTCCGGATGCGTTCGACTTCTTCGGCCGTGACCGTATCGTCCGCCAGGATGTCACGGAGCTCGTCACGGACCTTTTCGCGGAAGCCGACGCCCGCGACCTTGCCGAGGAACTCGCCGAGGCGTCCGTCATGCTTCTGCTCGAAGATCTCCTGCGGCGTACCCTGCGCGGAGATGTATCCGCCCTCGAGGAAAAGGACGCGCGTGGCGACATCGCGCGCGAAGCGCATCTCGTGGGTGACGACGACCATCGTCATGCCGTTCTTCGCAAGGTCCTTCATGACGTCCAAGACCTCGCCCACCATCTCCGGGTCGAGCGCGGAGGTCGGTTCGTCGAAGAGCATCACCTGCGGATGCATCGCGAGCGAACGGACGATGGCGACGCGCTGTTTCTGTCCGCCCGACAGCTGCTGCGGGTAGGCCTTCGCCTTGTCGGCCAGTCCGACGCGCGCCAGGAGCTCCAACGCCTCTTTCTCGGCCTCCGCACGCGCCACTCCGCGCACCAGCCGCGGCGCAAGCGTGATGTTGTCGAGAATCGTCAGGTGCGGGAAGAGATTGAAGTGCTGGAATACCATGCCCATCTCGGAACGGACGCGGTTCTTCGTCTTCTCATCGGCCGCCACGATGTCGATCCCGTCGAAGACGATCGATCCCTTGGTCGGCTGCTCCAGGAGGTTCATGCACCGGAGGAACGTGGACTTGCCGCCACCGGACGGACCGATCATGACGACGACTTCACCCTTGCAGATGTCCGTCGTCAGTCCCTTGAGGACCTCCAGCTTCCCGAAACTCTTCTTCAGGTTCTCGATTTTCAGTAGGACTTCACTCATATCAACCTCTCCAAATCTCTTTCGCTCGACCAACCACCAGCTGCCGACACAGACCTTCTCACGAATCGTTGTGGACCGGGTTCGCACCCGTGTTCCGGAGGTACCTCTCCAGCAGTCCCAACAGCCAGGTCATCGTCATTACGAGAATCAGATAGACGGCCGCGACGGTCAGGTAGGGAAGGTACACCGAGTACGTCTGCGAACGGATGATGTCACCGCCCTTCGCCAGGTCGATGAGCGCAATGTAGCCGACGATGGACGTGTCCTTCATGAGCACGATGAACTCGTTGCCGAGCGCGGGCAATACGTTGCGGATCGCCTGCGGCAGGATGATGCGGATCATCGTCCGCCAATAGCTCAGACCCAGCGCACGGCCGGCCTCCATCTGGCCGGGGTCGATGGACACGATGCCCGCCCGCATGATCTCGGCCTGATAGGCACCGGAGTTGATGCCGAAGGCAAGGATCGCGATGAGCACCTTCGACTCGACGGACCGCAGGATGATGTAGTAGGTGATGAGCAGCTGCACGACCATCGGCGTGCCGCGGATGATCGTGAGATAGATCTTGCACAGCGCGTTCAGGACCGTGAAATAGCCGTACTTGTCATGGCTCGAGCGAATGACCGCGACGAGGAAGCCGAGCACGAGGCCGAAGACGATCGAGGCCAGCGCGACCTGGAGCGTGATCGACAGGCCGTTGACCAGGTACATGCCGCGCGAGGAACCATCGGCGGCCTTCTTCAGGAAGCAGAGATAGAAGTCTTCGCGCAACGCCGTCCACTTCTCGTCCAGCCAAGCCGCTAGGCCCGAACGACCGACCGACTCAGGCGTCGGTTCGACGACCGCGCTGCCGCCATCCTTGAGCCTGTCGCTCTCCGCCGTGTAGTCGACGATCCACCGCGCAAGACGTCCGTCCGCTTTCGCCTCGGCGATCGTCTCGTTCACGGCGGCCAGGAGCTCTGGCTGCCCCTTGGCGATCGCGATTGCATATTCCTCAGACGAAAGGAAATCGGAAATCGCCAGCGCGGCCTCCCCCTTCACGCAGTTCCTCGCCGGATCGACGTCTGCAATCACGAACGCGCAGCGTCCTGCCAGCATGGCCGCACAGGCCTCGGGCGGCGTCTTGAAACGCTCAGGCTCCTGCTTCAGTTCCTCCTTCACATAGGCGTCGCTCGTTGTGCCGCCCTGGACGCCGATCTTCTTGCCCTTGAGCTGGTCCTTGCCCGTGAACGGGTTCGACTTCTTGTAGATGACGACAATGCCCGTCTTCACATACGGCTCGGAGAAGTCCACGTTCTTCTTGCGGTCCTCCGTCACGGTAATGCCCGACGCGGCGAGGTCCGCCTTGCCCGAGATCACGGCGGGAATGACCGAATCGAAATCCATGTTCTCGGCACGGAACTCCTTGCCGAGCTTCTGGGCGACGGCACGGGACAGCTCCACGTCGATGCCGACGATCTCCGGACCACGCAGGAACTCATAAGGCGGGAAGGTCGCTTCCGTCGCCATCGTCAGCGTTTCGGCGGCCTGCGCAACACAGGTCGCCAACACGAGTCCACTCAGGGCAGCAAGAAACTTCTTCATGACGAACGACTCACTCGCCCTTCAGCTTGTCGCTCTCTTCCGTGAACTGACGGATCCACTGGTCGAGCTGGCCGGACGCCTTGAGTTCCGTAATCGTCTCGTCAATCGCCTTGAGCAGCTCCGGCTGTCCCTTGCGAATCGCGACGGCATATTCCTCAGACGTGATGAAGTCGGAGAGCGCAAGCTCCGCCTCGCCCTTCACGCAGTTCTTGGCAGGGTCGATATCCGCAATCACGAAGTCGACACGGCCGGACTTGAGCGCCGCCACGGCCTCGGCCGGGGACTTGGTGCGCTCAGGCTCCTGCAAAAGCTGTTCGAGCACGAAGGTCTCGGACGTCGTGCCGCTCTGCACGCCGATCTTCTTACCCTTGAGCTGATCCTTTCCAGTGAACGGGTTCGACTTCTTGTAGATGACGACAATGCCCGTCTTCACGTACGGAATCGAGAAATCCACGTTCTTCTTGCGGTCCTCCGTCACGGTGATGCCCGCCGCGGCGAGATGGGCCTTGCCCGAAATAACAGCGGGGATCACGAAATCGAAGTCCACAGTCTCGGCCTTGAACGGACGATTCAGCTTCTGGGCGACGGCACGGCAGATCTCCACGTCAATGCCGGCAATCTCCTGTCCGCGGAGAAATTCATACGGAGGGAACGTCGCCTCCGTAATCATCTTCAGGGAATTGTCATCCTTCTGACCACAGCCCGCGAGCATCGCGGCACCAACCACGACCAAAATTAGTTTTTTCACGTTCTTTCCTCCAAAATGGGATTTATTATATCAAAAGCGGCGGCACAAAAGATGCGCGAACTCCACGCCCAAGGCCGCGCCGAAGACAAGCGCGCAGCCAATCAGACAACGCGTCGTCATCGTGTCGCCGAAGAACAGCCAGCCGAACACCGCACCGAAGACGCTCTCCAGGCTCATGATGATCGCCGCCAGCGCCGGCGGCGTGCGCAGTCCCTGTGCGACGTTCTGCAGCGTGTAGCCGATGCCGGACGCGCCGAGACCCAGGAACAGGAGCGCCGGCCAGGCGGACTTGAAGGCCATCGCCGTCAGCTTCGTCGATTCGGCTTCCAATCCCAGCAGGGGCGCCCCGCACACGGCACAGGTCATGAACATGACCGCCGACAGCGCAAGGGTGTCCGTCCCCGGGGCGAAACGGTCGACCACCAGGATCTCCACGGCGAAGAGCGCGGCACACGCCAGCGTCCAGAGTTCGCCGAGCCCGACCTTGAAGACATCCCCGCCCGTGATGCAGATGAGATAGGTGCCGATGAGCGCCGGAACGAGCGCCAGCCATTCGGCCCGCGTGGACTTGCGTCCGACGAAGACACCCATCACCGGCACGAGCAGCATGTAGTTCGTCGTCAGGAAGGCGCAGACGCCCGGCGTGATGTCGAAATCGAAGGCCTTCTGCTGGGCAAGCATCGGCACGAAGAGCGAAACGCCGCAGATGGCGCCGGCAATCCACGTTCGGCGCGTGAAGCCGTTGCGCCGACGGACGACCTGCACGAGCACGAGGAAAACCGCCGCGATGAGCGAACGGAAGACGATGACCGCATTGGGTCCGAGATGGCCCGCCCCGAGCTTCTGTCCGACGAAGCCACCGCCCCAGAAGAGCGTGGTGATCAACAGGAGGACGGCGCCGACATGAGGACCCTTGAACATCACCATTGTCCCAACTTGAGGTACGGGAAGATCTGTTTCTCCAGCGTCGTGTCGAGATCGAACAGCGCAACGCCCGACGTGCCATACTTGCGCGACAGGTTGATCTGATCGATGACCGCCTTCGCATCCAGTCGCGATTCATTCGCCGTCACCCCGATGCCCACGATCGTCTTGCGCGCGTGGAACCGGTTCTGGGCGTGTTGCTGCAGGAAGGACTCAAACTGCGAGAGACTCTCCGAATAGTCCATTGGGACGACATAGTCGACGAGGTTCAAACGGAGCCAGCTGTCCCAGTCCTGTCCGACGGACGCGATACAGGTCGGGTACTTGCCGAGGACGGCCGTCGTGAACCACGCGGGACGGCGCACGTGACGGCGCGCCTCCGCGACAAAGCGCGTGATGACTTCCGCCGCATTCGCCGGACGCACGCTGCCCTCGTACCAACGGACGAAGTCGAGGTGAATGCCATGGACGGGATACTTGTCCTGCAGTTCGTCGATCGCGTCAAGAAGGTGCTTGCGCACGCCCGCATTCGACGGATCCAGGTACTCGCTGAGCTGACCGTTGAACCGGCTCGTCAGACGCCAGCCGCGCCGTTTGAAGTCCTCAAGCCGACTGGGCGTCGCGCGCGTCGCATTGAAGCAGAGAATCCAGGCGTGGACACGAATGCCCGTACCGCGCGCCGCGGCGAGACAGGCCCTGAGCTGATCCCCTTCCTGTTCGAAGGTCTTCGACCGCGGCAAGACGTTCGACGGATAGTGCGCGAAGCCCGCGCCCGCGACATTGACGAAGAGGTCGGTCACGCGGGCCTCCTGCAGCACCTTCATCGTCCTCGGCCAGTTGCCAGGGTAGAGTCCGCAGCCCGAATGATCCCAGACCGCATGAATCTCGCCTTTGCGCGGAATCTGACGCAACGCAAAGTTCCGATAGGATTGATGGCGCGCGGCCTCCTTGGCCTGATACGTTTTGTAGTTCCAAAGCGACGGATCGAGGCAGCCCACCAACGCACCCAGCAGCTGCGACTTCAGCTTCTCGTCGCCGTCCGCCAGCAGGACGTGCGTCATCCAATAGCCCGCGGAGGTGGAGATCCAGGCCGCCTCTCCCGTCGACCTCCCGTTGCGGTCGGACCACGTCGCCATGATACGTCCCTTGCCCGGCTCCGGGATGGCCCGCTGCAGCACCGTCGAGGTCTGTAGGATGTTCCGCGGCAAGCCCTCGGGAAAGTTCACCTTGAAATCCATCTGGCTCCACTGGCCGGGATAGGAAGCCGTCACATACCCGAGCGGCTTGACCCCCATGAGGGACGCCAACTGCGGCGAGGCCGAATAGAAGACGACCAGCTTCCCGTTGCGCGCACGATACTCGCGCAAGATCTTCATCTCGGCCGCGGACGGTTCGTTGAAGCCGACCAGGAAGGCGACCTTCGCGGATGTCAGCGCGGCGGACATCTCCTTCGGAGTCGCCAACGCCGCCGGAATGTCCTCGCCCTTCAACCAACGCTGAACATGCTTGGCGAGCGACGTGTAATAACCGGGATCATGCGCGACGACCACGACTTTCTCGCCCGCGCCCCAGAGGAGGGACGGGACGAGTCCAAACAAAACAGCGAAAAGACAGAGGAAGCGTTTCATTTGATCAGGTCGGGACGTTGCTCCTTCGTCAGCTTGCGGGCCTCGGCGGTCCGCCAGGCCTCGATCTTCGCATGATCACCCGACAACAGGACCTCGGGGACCTTCATGCCACGGAACTCCGGCGGATGCGTGTATTGGGGCGCTTCAAGGAGACCCTCTCGGCCGAACGACTCCGACGCCGTCGCGGCAGGTCCGCCGCCCAACACGCCCGGAAGCAGACGGACAATCGAATCAACCATCGCCGCCGCCGCCAGTTCGCCGCCGGTCATCACGAAATCGCCAATCGAATACTTGTCGGTCACCATGGTCTCGATCCGCGCATCAAACCCCTCGTAGTGTCCGCACAAGAAGATGAGATGGGAGAACGTTTGGGCGTTTGGATTGGAGGGCGCAGCAACGCCTGCAAAGAGTTCGGCATCACGCTGAGTGAAGGTCTTACCCGCAGGAGAAGTCATAATAATCCGCCGCGCCACTGTGTTCAGGACACCCTCTTCACCTCGAGCGGCACACGCGGCTTCAACGGCCTTGAACCAGGGCTCGCACAGCATCAGCAGACCCGGACCGCCCCCGTAGGGCTTGTCGTCGCATTTCTTCCACTTCCCTACGCCATAATCGCGCAAATTGATGATATTGACCTCACAGGCGCCCTTTTTGACAGCACGCGCCACGATGCTTTCTTCAAGAAAGCCCCGAAACATCTGCGGTTGGACGCTAATAATATCAATCTTCAACATTTTCGCTATTATAGCAAAAATCAGAAATAAAGAGGCGCCCGAGATCACTCTCGGACGCTTCTTCCGCACTCAGCGTGCTAAAGGCGAATGCCTTAGGCCGCGGAGATGGCTTCGCAGGGGCACTGAGCCGCGCAAGCGCCGCAGTCCATGCACTTGTCAGGGTCAATCGTGTAGGGCGTACCCTCGTTAATCGCCTCAGCCGGGCAAGCCGCCTTGCAACCACCGCAACCAACGCACTTCTCGCCATCAATCTTCATCGCCATTTTGGATTCCTCCTTGTTCTTTTGAAAGATGCGTGCATTTTATCATCTGACTACTTAGTTAGGCAACGGTAACTTGCAGGCGTTTTGGCAATCCAACCGCGTCAGTCGAAGATTGCGAACGCGGGGAGTCCCTTGACGGCTTCGAAGCCAGGGAGCTTGCGAAGTTCGGAAATGTCTTCGGCCTGAAGGCGAATGACGGTATAGCGCTTGAGTTCGGAAACGACTTCAGGATCGACGAAGGTCGTCTTCTCCATCATCGTACAATTCTTGCACCAAGTCGCCCAGCAATCGACGAAAATGGGCTTCTTCTGGTCGGACATGACGGACGCAAACGTCTCAGGGGTCGCGGCGATCCGACCAGACGCTTCCCCGCCGAGGTCGGCGGGGGTGCTGACGAAGCCCGTGTAGGCGAGGTAGCCGTACCAGGCCGCGAAGCTGAGCACGAGAACGCCAAAGGCCCTGTTGACGTACTTCATCCAACCGCCCGGCTTCGGAAGAACCTGCAACCCCGCGCCGGCAAACGGCCAGGGAAGCCCCATGCCGAGACCGAGGACAAACGGCAGCGCGAGCGCCAGCACATGCCCTTCCGCATGGAGTTTCGCCGTCAGCAGAAGCACGGCGATCAAGATCGGCGCGACGCACGCACCTGCAAGAACGGCACTCACCATTCCCATGAAGAACGCGAAGAGTCCAGGAAGCATCGTCGCCTTCTTCTGGGCGAAACCGCCACGCCTCTTCGAGAAGTCGATGAAGAAAACGCCGAGCATGGAGAGTCCGAGCGCAAGGAAGATGAGCGCGATCACCACGTTGAACCAGGGATTGCCCTGAATCTCGCCGAAGGCCATGCCGCCGATGGCGGCGAGAACGCCCATGATGCCGTAGGCGAACGCAATGCCGAGACCGTAGAGCGCACCGCGTGCGGCGGACTTGCCGATGATCATCAGGTTGATCGGCACCATCGGCAGCACGCAGGGCGTCAGGTTCATCGCCAGGCCGCCGAACAGAATCAGAAGAAGTCCCAGCAGGAATCCGCCCAGCCCGCGGTCCGTCGACAGCCACTGCGAGGCTGGCTCGTCATTCCCCTTGAGCCAGGAAAGGAAGTCCGCGGTGGACAGATACCCCTGCGCCAGGCGGCAGGAAGCGGGTGCGGCGGTCTCGACGGCCTTGACCGCGTCAGCGGCGACGGACGGACGGACACTCTCGGCGGGAGTCGTCGACGAGACCTTCTGAGCGTCGGGCGGAATGATCATGCACAGCTCGTCCGTACAGATGGTGAGCTGTCCGTTGATGTCATGGACCTCGCCTTCGATCCGCTCGCCATTGATGATGTAGACGTCGGCGCGGGCAAGCGCGAGGGAACAGACGAGTGAAAGAGCGAAAAGGAACTTCTTCATCATGTATCCTCCTGTGTCCGCAGCCAATCCACGGCCTGGGAAAAGAACTCTTCGGGAGTCGAGGCACCGCTCGTCACGCCCAGGCGACCGATTCCCGAGAAGTCGATGTCCCGGAGATCTGCCATCGTGCCTGCACGAAACGTCCGACAATGCGCGACCTCGCAGAGACGCTTCGTGTTGGACGACTGGGCACTGCCAAGGACCAGTAGCGCATCACCGTCAAACGCCTTGACGGCATCCTGTCGTTCCTTCGTCGCGCGGCAGACCTCGGCGGTCGACTCAACGACGAACGTCTGCCGCAGCCGTTCGACAACCGCCGCCACGTCATCGGCGTTCATGGTCGTCTGGCTCACGACGCCGAGGGGACGCTTCGCCGTCTCGAGGGATGTGTAAGAGCTGTCGTTGATGACAATCGGATCCGGAACTTCGCCGGTGATGCCCTTCACTTCCGCATGGTCCGGATGACCGATGACAACGACTTGAAGTCCGCGGGACGCGAATTCCGACGCGGCCTGGTGGACACGAGCGACAAAGGGACAGGTGGCGTCCACAACCTTCAATTTGCGCGCGGCGGCCTCGGCGCGCACGGACGGACTCACCCCGTGCGCCGAAAAGAGCACGGTCGAGCCCTCTGGCACGTCCGAAAGCGACTCGACGAACTTCAGGCCCCGAGACTTGAGATCGGCTACGACCAGCTCATTATGGACGAGTTCGTGGAGGCAGTAGACCGGTGCGGCGGAAGGTTGGGGGTGGCAAGTGACGAGGGCGCGCGCCTTTTGCAGAGCGTTCTTCACGCCTGCGCAGAATCCATGCGGCTCGAGTATCTCAATCGTCATACAAACTCACAACCATCAACCCAAAACACCTCTCACCCTCACTCGTCCCCGCCCGCCTTGGCCTTTTCCCAGAGCGCCTCCATCTCGCCGATGGTCATTTCCTTGAGCGGCTTGCCTGCGGCCTTCGCGGCAGCTTCAACCGCGCGGAAACGGCGGGAGAACTTCGCGGTGGTGAGTTCCACGGCCGATTCGGCATCGACCTTGAGGTGACGCGCGAGATTGGTGATGGAGAAGATGAGGTCGCCAAGCTCCTGCTTGACGCGATCGGAATCGGCAGGATCCTCGCTCGCGCGCGCAGCGATTTCGGCCTCCAGTTCGGCGAGCTCTTCCTTGATCTTCGCGAGGGGACCCGCCGCGTCCTTCCAGTCAAAGCCGACACGGGCGGCCTTCTCCTGGGTGCGCTGCGCCTTGAGGAGTCCGGGCAGGGTCGGCGGGACGCCGTCGAGCGCGGAATGGCGGGACTCCTTCTTGTGTTCGAGCTGCTTGAGCTGCTCCCAGTTCCGGAGCACGGTCGCGGGGTCATCGGCCTTCACGTCGCCAAAGACATGCGGGTGGCGGTGAACGAGTTTGTCGGAGACGCCGTTGGCGACGTCGTCGAACGTGAAGCGTCCTTCCTTCTCGGCCATCACGCTCTGGAACATGATCTGCAGGAGGACGTCGCCGAGTTCCTCGACATAGTTGACCTGGTCGTCGGGTTTGTCCATCGCCGCCAGGAGTTCATAAGTCTCTTCGAGGACACAGGGCTTGAGGGATTCGAGCGTCTGGATCCTGTCCCAAGGACAACCCGCCTGCGGATCACGCAGACGGGTCATGATTTCGTGCAACCGTTCAATACCGGTCATGATGTCTTCTCTCTCAGATTCTCAGGATGCCGAGGATGGTCTTGGCGGCCGCGGTATCCAGGCACTTCACATCGGCATCTGCGCCGCCGAAGTCCTGATAGGCCACGTGGTCGTTCGGCACGACCACCGCGCCCATTCCGGCGAGGAGCGCGCTCTTGACGCCGAGACCCGAGCCCGTCACGGCGAGCGTGCGGAGGTTGCGGAGCTTATTGGCGGCACAGGCGCGACGCCAGGCGTCCCACTTGACGCAACCGTAGGTCGTCGACTGCTCCTGGTGAAGGATCACGTCCTCGCCGAGGAGACCCTCGAACGCGGGACGGACCGCTTCGACGTCCGCACGCGTCGCGATGACGACACGCACGCCCTTGTCAGCAAGCGTCTTGACGAAATTGCGGAAGGTCGGCGTGACGGCCGCGGGAACTGCCGCGTTCAGCACGGCGGCAAAGCGGTCCGTCAGGTCCTTGGCCGCCTTGGCGGCGGTCTTCTTGGTCTTGATAACCGTGAAGTATTCGGCGAGGCCGCCCTGGTAGTTGCCCCCCGCCAGGTGCTGGGCCTCCACGCGCGTGCTGAAGGGAATGTCATTCTCCTTCAGCAGCGCCTCAGTGGTCTGATAGAGGAGTTCTGCGCCGTTCAGCACGGCGAAGTCGAACTCGACAATCACGCCTTTCTTGCTTTCTTCGGCCATCCGACTCCCCCCTTCAGCAGAACGACTTACTTCGCGGTGCGCTTCTTGCGCGGATTGGGCTGGCCGATCTCCTGCAGCATCTTGCGGAAGGAGCCCTTGCGGACGTTGAACGGCTTGCCGCCCTTGATGCGCGAGAACTCGCACGCGCGGATCTTCGCCGCGGCGTTCTCGTCCGGTCCGACGACGCCCGACTCGCCGTTGAGGGCGCACTCGACCGCCTTGCGGGCGCACTTCTCGATGAGCTTCAGGTCCTTCTTGTTCGGCGCCGCCGCACGGGCAAAGTAGCCGCTCTTGAACACCTGGACCTTCTCGGCCTTGAGGAGCTCGCCGAAGCGCTTGCCGACGTACTGGCCGACGTTGACCTTGTCGAGACGCGGATGACCGAAGGCATCAACCGGAACGTCCTCGCCACGCTTCTTCATCTCGGCGATGATGTCCGCCACGCCCGCACCCTCGGAGACGAAGATGTTGACGCTGTCGACCTTGTCCATGATCGGGAGAAGGCGCGCGGCCTCGGCCTTGAAGTCGATCTTGGATTCCGGCACGTAGACGGCATGGACATCCTGGCGCGCACGCGTGAGGTTGAACCCGTCCAAGAACTTCGTGCGGTTGAGCATTTTGCGATAGTACTGGGCCGTCTTGTAGGTCAGCCAGCCGCAGTTACGGCCCATGACCTCGTGAATCGTCAGGGCGCGCGGATTGGCGCTGTTCTCCTTGACGACGTTCATGAAGAACTTCGCACCCTCTTCGGCCGCCGTCCAGGCGCCGAGGGACTGCTTGATCGGGAAGACGTCGTTGTCAATCGTCTTCGGCAGACCGACGACGATGAGCGGATAGTTGTTCGTCGCGAGGTACGCGGCGAGATCGGCCGCCGTCGTGTTCGTGTCGTCGCCACCGATCGTGTGAAGGACGTCGACGCCGTCCTTGACGAGCTGGTCGGCCGCGACCTTGAGCGGATCCTCGCCTTCCTTGACGAGACCGCGCTTGACGCAGTCCTTGACATTCGTCAGCTTCACACGGCTGTTGCCAATCGGGGAGCCGCCATGCTTCGTGAGGATGAGCGCGTTCTTGCGGACCTCATCCGTCACCGGGATGGACTGACCCTTCAGGAGACCCATGTAGCCGTTCACGTAACCGATCATCTGCACGTTCGGCGCGACCTTGTTGTACTCGTCGATGAGGAACCCGATCGAGGAGCTGAGGCACGGAGCGAGACCGCCAGCCGTCAGGAACGCAACCTTCTTCACTTCTTTCGCCATCTTCTTATCTCTCTTTCTCTATATTTAGGATATTCTAAATCCAGTTGTAAAATCCAACACCCCAAGAACCAGACAATCAGTCTGTTCAGATCTGCTTGAGCACGTTCGCCATCTCGATCGCGCTCTGCATCACCGCAAAGCCCTTGTTGCCCTGCTTGGTGCCGCAACGCTCAACGGCCTGCTCGAGATTCTCGGCCGACACGATGCCGTCGAGAACCGGAACGCCCGCGTGAAGCGAAATCTTGGAGAACGCCATCGCCGTCGTGCCGTTGATGAGCGAAGCGTGCGTCGTCGCACCCTGCACCACCGCGCCAAGGCACACGACCGCATCCACGCCCTGCTTCCCGGCGAGCTTCTGCGCCACGACCGGAATCTCATAAGCGCCCGGCACACGCACCAGCGTCAGATTCTTCTCATCACCGCCCATGCGCACAAAGGCATCCGCGGCACCCTTCACGAGCTGCTCGGTGAGGAAGCTGTTGAAGCGGCTCACAACGACCGCCACCTTCAGTCCCTTGGCAATCAGCTCTCCGTTAATCTCTTTCATCGATTATCTCTTTCCTTTTCAGAAAAACAGTAAAATACTATCAAATATCGGTTGGCTTGTCAAAACACCTCCGCGAAAAGAGCTCTTGACAAATCCATCATTTTTTGTTCCAAATCTTCAATATCTGAGTTATTTCACGATCGCCACGCCAGCCGAGCAGCCCAAACGCGTCGCACCTGCCTTAATCATCGCCAAAGCGTCACTTTTCGTGCGAATACCGCCTGCTGCCTTGACGCCCATCTTCTTGCCGACCATCTTGCGCATCAGCTTCACGTCCTCGACCGTCGCCCCGCCTGTTCCGAATCCGGTCGAGGTCTTCACGAAATCAAAGCCCGCTGACTTCGCCATCTTGCAGGCGTAAATCTTCTCTTCCTTCGTCAAATAGCAACATTCAAGAATCAGTTTTGTGAGGGTTTGAGAGTTTGATTCTTTGATTGTTTGATTGATGGTCTTCCAGCTGGCAAGCTGCATCTGAGCTTCTTTGCTTTCAGGACCCTTTGCGCAGGCGACCTTAGTCTGTGCGACGTTAATGACGAAATCGAGTTCGGTTGCGCCATCTTCCTGCGAATTAATCGCCTCGAAGAGAATCGTTTCGGGCGTATTCTGTCCAAGCGGGAACCCGATGACCGTACAGACCTCGACATTCGTCCCCTTCAACAGCTTCGCGCACCGCGCAACTTCGCAAGGATGGACGCAAACAGAGGCAAATCCATACTTTTTCGCCTCGCGGCACAACTTGGCAATGTCAGCGGGCGAACCATTCGGCTTGAGGAAAGTATGATCGATATATTTGGCGAGTTCCATGCGTGCGCTCCTTATATGTTATTAGTTCGCGTAGAGAATGTCTTCCGGCGGTTCTGCGGCGAAAGTGACGGTTTTGCCCGTCACAGGGTGAGGAAATGAAAGTTCAACGGCGTGCAGGAGGGTTCGTTTCGGACGCATCCGCAGATGTCGGTCCTTCGCCGCATCGCCATAAAGCGAATCTCCCGCAATCGGATGACCGAGGTGCGCGGCATGGACACGAATCTGATGGGTTCGCCCCGTCTCAATCCGGAATTCGACGAGGGCAATCGGGCCCTGCTTGCCAAGGACCATCCAGTGCGTGACCGCGCGCTTGCCGTCCGGAACATCGACCGCCATCCGCTTCGGATCCCACGGCTTGCGTCCGATCGTCGTCTCAAGGCGCCCCGTCTTCGTCTTCGGCGCCCCGTGAAGCACCGCCAGGTAAGTCTTTTTCACCTGACTGTGAGACTCAAAGGCCTCGCGCAACTTCAGGTAGGCGCGCTGGGTCTTGGCGAAGACCATCACGCCGCTGGTATCCGCATCAAGACGATGAACGACCCCCGGACGCTCCCGGCTGCCGACGGACGCCAGGGCGGGGCAATGTTCGACCAGGGCGTCCGAAAGCGTGCCCGTCTCATGGCCAGGTGACGGATGAACATACATCCCCGCCGGCTTGTCGACGACGAGGATGTCCGTGTCTTCGAAGAGTATGTCGACCGAGTCGGACACTTACTTCGCCGCGGTGTGAACCATGACCTGCGGGAACGGAATCTCGATGCCCGCGCGATCCAATTCCTCCTTGACCGCCTGGAGAACGCCCGAGTAGACGGCCCAGTAGTCGCCGGTCTTGGACCAGGGACGGACGTTCATCGTGACCTGACTCTCGTCGAGGCCCGCCACCGCCACGGCCGGCGCCGGCTCGGCCAGCACGCCCGGGACCTTGGCGACAGTCTCCCGGATGACGGAGATCGCACGTTCAACGTTCTCGCCGTACGCGATGCCGACCTGAAGATCGACGCGGCGCTTGTCGAGCGCGCTGTAGTTGACGATCGGACCACCCCAGACGCTCTTGTTCGGCAGGACGATGCGCTTGTTGTCGGCCGTCGCCATCACCGTGGCCATCATGTTGACTTCGACGATCGCGCCCGTGTGGCCCGCGGCATCGACAACATCGCCGACCTTGAACGGCTCGTTGATGGCAATCATCATGCCCGAAGCGAGGTTGCCAAGGGACTCCTGGAACGCAAAGCCGAGGATGAAGCCCGTCACGCCGAAACCCGCGATGAGCGGAGCGACATCGACGCCAAGACGGCCGAGGACCATCACGAGAAGGATCGCCCAGCAGATCTTCATCACGACGGACGAAACAAACGAGGTGAAAAGCGTCTTCTTCTTGCCATTGCGCGTGAGGGCACGCAGAACGGCCGCGCCAATCAGGCGAATCACGAGCCAGCCAACAAGGAAGATCAACGCCGCGGAAATGACATTAATCGCAAAATCCACGCCTTTTTCAGAAATCCAGGTTACAATCTGCTGATACAGGTCCTGTCCGGCGGACAGCTGGGAACTCAGGCTGTTAGCAACGACTGCTTTCACGCCGACGGACGCGTTCGCGACTTCATTTGTTGGCATTTTTTATTTCTCCTCGGGGATTGTCGTCATATTATATCATCTTTCGCGCGTTGTAGACGCGCCAGCAACCAGAGAAAAAGTGCACAGGCGACATACCAGAGGGCACATTCCCACAACGGCCAGCTGGGAACGGTCAGCGAGGCGCCCGGCACATCCGCCACGGCATCCGAAATCAAGGCCATGGTCCGAGACATCAGGCCCGCCAGGTTGTTCAGATGGACAGCGCAGTCCGCCGAGACATAGCTCGTCAGCATCCCCAGCGCACCTGAGACGACGCCAACCGTCGCCAACGGCAGGACGGCCAGGTTGGAGAAGAGTCCACCCGGCGTCAGGCGTCCGAACACACGCGCGGCAATCGGCACGCCCGCCCCCCAGGCGATGAGCGAGAATAGGAGCACCGACGCGACGTGTCCGCGTCCCTTCAGACACCGCGCCCCGAGAATCAGCGCGAACATCACGGCAAACGACATCTGGCTGCCGACATCCGTCAGCCGCTCGGGCGCGAGCACATGGACGAGCAGAAAGGCCTGGGCCCAGGCGACCATGCCGTTCGGACGACGCCAGAAGACCGGTGCCAGCGCATGAAACGACACCATCAGCGTGGCACGCACCGCACTCGGAGGAAAACCGATCATCGCCACATAGAACCAAAGGACGGGTATCAGCACGAGGCCGGCGAACCTCACGGGCAAGGCCAGGAAGAGCAAGAGGTAAATGACGATCCGCGCCAGGACCATCACATGCAGTCCCGAGATGGCGAAGACATGGATCGTGCCGGCCAACACGAACCGCTCCTTCGCTTCACGGGCGATCTCACGCCGCTCGCCCAACAGCATCGCCCGATTCATCGCCGCCGACGGGGGATCGTGCTCGAGCCCGAGACCGACCCGCCGTGACAGGTCGCGCCGCAGGCCGGCCAAGAAGACCGAGAGGTCCGAAGGACGCGCGCGGCGGACGGCCGAGGTGCCGGGACCACGGACCCACAGGGCACGTGCCTGACCAGGGGGCGGACGCTTTCGGGCCAGCCAGCCCGTACAGTCCCAGGTCTCGCCAGGCGTCGGCTCCTGGACGAATGCGTCGGCGAGACCAACGACCCGCAAACGCACCGGACCGGCCGTGCCGTCAAAGGAGAGGAAACGCACGCCGCGCGCGTCCGTACGGACCACGCACGGGGCCGAGACGCGCACGCACATCGTCTGGGGGCAGCTCATGTCGCCACGGAGCACCTCGTTCAACACGGCCTCCCGTGCCAGCACCGCTCCAAAAGCCAGCGCCAGTCCGGACAGGAAAACCGCCAGGAGCGTCCACCCCCGAAGCTTCAGGCCAAAGCCGAAGAGCGAACAGAGCAGCAGCGAACCCAACACCACGGGCTCGAGCGCGGCAAAGCGTTCGGCACAGAATCCGCAGGCCTCGCCCAAGGCGAGGGCCCCACAGCAAGATAGCCAGTTGCGTTCGGTCGTCATGATGTCTCCACAGGAACGAGAACATCATAGCGAATCCGGGAAAACGAAGTGTCTTCAGAATGTCCGCAAAGTGTCCTTTTTTCGGGACACTTCGCGGCGGCCGAAATCAAAGCTCGGCGATCAGGAGGGACGAACGGTGCGGCAGCAGCATCTCGATCTCCGTGCGGTCCGCGGCAGAAAACCAGATGCCCTTCTCGGCCAGGAAGGGACGGAGATTGGCCGGCGTCTCATAGGACCCGATCGCGCCCGTGACGGAATCACGCAGATCATAGCGCTTGAAGAACTTGCCGTTCAGCTGGAGGTCGGCCGTGCGCGTGCGCACATACACAATCAGGTTGAACCGCGGATGGTTCATGACCAGGACCTTGTCGCGTCCCGCCCGGAGCTTCTCCAGGTCAAGCCCTGGGTTGAGCTTGCGCAGGGACGCCAGCGTCGACCCGTGCTCCTGGGCGATGCGCGTAGCGGAGTCGCCGGCCTTGACCTTGACCTCGGAAACCCATTGGGCGTTCTTCCCGTCAAAGAGCCAGGAAAGATTGAGGGCACCCAGGCGCCGCGCCAATACGTCGTCGAGGTCGGCGGCCGGCTGACCCGGCAGGAGCCGAATCTGTTCAATCGTCGTGACCGCCAGCGCGAGGTCCCGCTCCTGTTCCGCGGCCTCCAGACGGAGGAGCAGGTTGCGGACCTGCGGCGAACGTGACGCGATGTCGTTGACGACCACCACATTGTGCGGCACTTCGACGACCGGCGGGGGCGGCGGGGTCTGTTCCTGCGGCCGAGGCTCGACGGCCTCCTGCACGATCTCCGGCGGCGTCTCGACCGTCATGTCCTCCGCCTGCGGCGACTTGCGCCGACAGAGCGTGACGACCAAGGAGACGGCCGCCGCCAAGAGCACGAGAATGACAAGCCAACCGAAGGGCCCCAAGGGGTGTTCGTCCCTGCGACCCGGATTATACTCGATTCCGTAGATGCCCCTGGCGAGCGACATCGTCCCGTCTTACTTGGCTGCGGATGCCGCGGGAACCACGTCCTGCACGCAGCTGCGGAGAATCTCCATCTTGCTGCCGGCCGTTTCGACGATGAACGTCCGCTCCGTGGCCTCGACGACCTCGCCGAGAATGCCGTTGCCGAAGACGACCTTCGACCCCACGCGGAGCTCGTCGATCATCTTCCGACGCTCCTTCTCCTTGCGCTGCTGCGGACGGATCATCATGAAGTAGAGGATCGCGAAGATGAGGATGAACGGCAAGAACTGGAGCAGCGGGTTCGGAGCCGGCGTGGCGGAAGCCGTGCCATCGGCAATCGGCTGAACTTCGGTTGCGGTCACGGCGGCGGGAGTTTCATTCATGGACTGTATCCTTTTTTACTTGTTCTTTCCAATCGTAGAAGGTGCCGTCGGCAATCGCCGCGCGCATCTCCTCCATAAAGCGGTTGAGCGCAAAGACGTTATGGATCGTCAGCAGCCGAAGGCCGAGGATCTCGTCGCACGCAATCAGGTGACGGACATAGCTGCGCGTGAAGTTGCGGCAACAGTAGCAGTCGCACCCCTCTTCCACCGGGCCCTGGTCGTGAATCCATTTCGCCGCCTTGATTGCGACGTTGCCCTTGCGGGTGATGGCCGTGCCGTGACGGGCAATGCGCGTCGGGATGACACAGTCAAACATGTCGATGCCACGCGCCACGCACTCGGCCATCTGGTGCATGACCCCCAGGCCCATCACATAGCGCGGCTTGTCCTTCGGCAGATAAGGAACGGAGGCGTCGACCGCCTGATACATGAACGGCTCGGGCTCGCCGACCGAGACCCCACCCACGGCATAGCCGTCGAAGCCGATCTTCACAAGCTCCTCCGCGCAGTGACGACGGATGTCGTCGTAGACGCCGCCCTGGACGATGCCGAAGACCAGCTGCCCCTCGGCATGCGGCTGATCCTTCGAGGCCTGGGCCCACCGAAGGGTCTGCTCGACGGACTTCACCGCGCGCGCGCGATCACAGGGATAAGGAAGGCATTCGTCAAAGACCATCGCGATGTCGCTGCCGAGAATGCGCTGCATCTCCATCGACTCTTTAGGACCGAGAAAAAACTCATGTCCATCAAGATGCGAGTTGAAGCGGCACCCCTCTTCCGTGATTTTTCGCATCTTAGCTAGCGAAAAAACCTGAAAACCGCCAGAATCTGTCAAGATAGGGCCGTCCCAGCGCATGAACTTGTGGAGCCCGCCCGCCTCGGCGATCACGTCCTTCCCTGGCCGAAGCATCAGGTGGTAGGTATTGCCGAGAATGACCTGGGCGCGGTTTTCGACGAGGTCGCGCGGCTCAAGCGCCTTGACCGTGCCGAGGGTGCCAACGTCCATGAAGACGGGGGTCTGCACCACGCCATGAGCCGTGTGCAGCCGACCCAGTCGCGCGTGCGTGCGTGTATCTTCCTTGAGTATCTCAAAAACCATCGCACGTATTGTATCAAAAAACAGTTGCCTTATGGCGCAAATTGGTGTATCATTCTCACCATTGAATAGAGGAATATACTCACTATGAACAAAGCATTACATGTTTTTGTCTATCTCTTTGTGATTCTTGCAGGCGTCTCGCTTTGGTTTGCGATTCAGCTCAATGCCAAGAAAGCTCTCTTGACGGACCGCAATCGTCTACAAGAGAACTTCATTGTTCAGATTGCCGCCACGATTGAACAGGCCGAGCCGAACAAGGAAGTTACCGCTGAGATCAAGAAGGATGTGTCGCCCATTGAAGCCAAGATCGTTGACTCGCCCGAGACGGAGAACGTGCTTGAGGAGTACAACTTCTATCTTGAACAGGATCAGCTCCCGACCTACCAGTGGGAGAATCAGGCGATTCGCGGCCAGCTCCGCAACGTCTATGTTCTCGACGATGAAGGTCACGTCAGGATGGATGGCAACATCCCGCTCATGAAGGGCCCGGGCACGGAAGACGAGCTGCTCAACAAGCTCCTCAAGTCCTCGATGGACCAGCAGGAGAAGCTCAACAAGACGCGCGCCGAGCTCAAGAAGCTCCACGGCAAGCTCGAGGAGATCGTCGACGAGCTCAACAAGCTCAAGCCGATCGCCCGTCAGGACAAGGTCACGATCGTCGAGAAGAACGAGAAGATCGCCAAGCTCGAATCCGAGAAGGCCGACCTCGAGAACCAGATCGTGAAGATCAAGGCGCAGATCGACGAACTCAACGCCGAAATCACCTCCCTCAAGGATGAGGTCGTGACGGCTCACGAGGAAACCGAAGCCGCGAAGGAAGATCTCGTGAAGTCCCAGAAGCTCGTCGAACAGCTCCGCAAGCTCGTCCAGGAACTGATCGCCCGCAACAACCCGACGGACGGCGGCGGCCGCGGCCCTGGCAATGCGGTCACCTCCGTCCCGGCTGGCGACAAGGGTAAGATCATCGAGGCCGACAACAAGAACATGTTCGCGATCGTCGAGTTCACGCCTGAGGCTATGAAGGAACTCAAGGGCGACGATCTGACCCGTCCGATTCCTTCGATGGAGTTCGGCGTGAAGCGCGCTGGATACGAGGGTGAAGCCGGTGAGTTCGTCGGCCGCATCCGTCTCCGTCAGGAAGTCGCTGGCAAGAACTACATCATCTGCGACATCCTCGCCAACTGGGAACAGGACAAGCTTCAGCCGAACGATGTCATCTTCGCTGACTAAGGTCCTTTTCGCCGCTGTCGCGCTCTCCCTTCTGGCGGGTTGCATCGCCGACTCGCCGGAAGACACGGAGTTGCCGTGGAGCACGAACAAGTCCTGGGAAGGCATGGCGCCAATCGCCCCTTCCGTGATGGATCGATACGACTAAGCTGACAGATGGTTGTAAAGCGATGATTACCAATCAGGTGCTAATCAACAAAGAGGGCGGCGTTCGACTGGACGCCGCCTTGCTTTTGGCCTATCCGAGTTCTGCACGCGCGTTCGTTCGCGAGGCCATCGAGGCCGGCGACGTGCTGGTGAACGGTCGGCGTGCGGCGAAGGGCCTCAAGCTCCGCGGCGGCGAGACGATCCAGATCGCCTCCCTCGCCGAAGCCAATGACAACACGGTCGCGCCGAATCCCGACATCCGCCCGCGGGTCGTCTTCGAAGATGCCGCGCTGCTGGCGCTCGACAAGCCCGCAGGCATGCCCGTCCAACCGCTTTCGCGCGGCGAGCTGACGACCCTCATGAACGGCGTGGTCGCGCGCTATCCCGAATGTATTCCCCTGGGGGACAGGCCCCTCATGGCCGGAGCCCTTCATCGCATTGATGCCGATACCTCGGGTCTCGTCCTTGTCGCGCGTTCTGCAGAGTCCTTCGAGCGGCTACGCAGCCAGTTTACCGAGCAGTCCGTGAAGAAGACCTATCTCGCGCTTGTGGAGGGCTCTGTCGCCGTCGGTGGCACCTTGGAAAACGACCTCATCCACGATCCCACCTTGCCCTTCTGCCGGATGATCGATGCGCACCACAACCGCCTGACCCGCGCGCAACAGGAGAAGCTGAGGCCGCTCCATGCCGTGACCAACTTCGTCCCGATCGGACACACCACCGTCGAGAACGAGGAGCGGACGCTGCTGGAGGTCACGATCTACACGGGCGTCACCCACCAGATCCGCGCACAGCTCGCCCTTGCCGGGATGCACATCATCAACGACCGGCTTTACGGAGCCTTCGCCATCGAAGGACAGGACGGCCATTGCCTCCACGCCCTCGCCGCCAGGTTCCGCCATCCGCTTTCCGGCGACGAAACGGAAATCCGTACACCCTACCCTTCGTGGGCCAACCTCTAAGACCAGGAGACTTCCATGCTGCAGCTTCTCGCCGGCGCACTCACCATCGTCGCAGACATCTTGAACGGACTCTACGGCTGGTCCGGCGCCACCATTGAGGAAATCCAGCCCTCCCCCTACGTCGAACTCTTGCCCAAGACCGTCTACGGCTGCCAGTTCAGCGTCCTCGCCCTCGGCGGACGCGACGACCTGAAGGGGTCGACCTGGGCCCATCCCTTCATGGGCCTGCAGGAACGGATGAAGCCCGCCGACACCTCCTACTCCTTCGATCTCGCCGTCCTAGGCAACCTCTCGCGCGGCACGAACGTCGCCTTTAAGGTCGCCGGCCTCGTCAACTACGACGCCATCCTCGAGAAACATTCGAAGGAAGACGCCGACGAATTCGCCAAGGGCAAGCCCTCCAAGGCCGAGCAGGAAGCGCAGGTCTGGAAGAAGGACACGACAGAACGTTCGGTCGGCTATCTGCCGCCGTCCCCGCCGGACTACGAAGGTCAGCCCGTCGGACGCGAAACCGGCTTCTTCTTCGCGGGTGCAGCCAATGTGATGCCTCAGACGGACGTGAGAGGCGTCCAGCTTGCGGGCCTCGTCAATTTCGCCGACGCGATGACGGGCGTACAGCTCGCGGGCCTCTCCAATACGGCCCACGTGCTCCATGGCGTCCAGATCGCCGCGTGGTGCAACGAAGCGGACGAAGGCGCAGGCGTGCAAATCGGCCTCCTGAACAACGGACGCCAGATGAAGGGCCTGCAGATCGGTCTCCTGAACTTCCTGCAACCGAGCGAGAAAGAGGACGGCCGCTTCCTGCCGCTCGTCAACGCCCAGTTCTGATCAGGCCTCGAACGTCGCGTGGGGGTCTGTCCCCAACCGACGGAATTCCGCCGGCAACAGCTGGGCCGATTCGAGTTCGGCCAACGGACACCACAGGAACTCAATCCAGTCTTCCTTGGCCTCCACCTTCAGGTCGGCAACCGTCATCTCATAGACCAGGTTGATCTCCGCATGGGGCTTGCCATGCTGAAGGAAACTGTTCTCCAGACAGCCGAGAAACCGCCCGGTCTCCGCGGCAAGCCCCGTCTCCTCCTGCATCTCACGGACGAGGGCCTGACGCCCCGTCTCGCCGAACTCGATGTGTCCGCCCGGCAGATATGTCGTCGACCCGCCCTTGGCCTTGCACAAGAGCAACCGGCCGTCGACAATGCAAACGCCGCGGGCGATCGTCTCAATGCCCGCCACCTCGTATTCCTTGAGTTCCGCCATCTCTGCGACCTCCTCCGTAGCTGACCGACGCCGACTCCAAGTGCGGAATCGCGCCGAACTTCGTGACCTTCACGTGCGCATACCGCACCTTCTCCTCGATGAGACAGGCGTCTAGGACGACCTTGGCCGCATGCTCAAGCATGCGACATTTCTCCCAAATCAAAGACTCGGAAATCAGTTTCGCGAGCTTCGCATAGTCAACCGTATCCGAGAGGCGATCGCTGCGCGCCGCCTCGTCGCCAATCTCCAGCGACACGTCGACCCTCAGCTTCTGCGGAACAATGCGCTCATTCGGCAGGTCGCCGATGATGCATTCCACCATGAGTCCGTTCAATTCCAAAGTCATGGACATATTATACCATTCTACGGCGATCTGTCGACTAACCCATTACCAGCGCGCATTGACCGCCGCCTTGCGCTTTTCCGTCCAGAACTTCATGAAATCCGCCGCCACATTGCGGTGCGCGACCGCCGACCACGCCACGGCCGTCGCCTGATCGGCCGGCATGCCAGCCGCCGTCAGTTCGAGATATTTCGGAATGACCTGCCGGTACTCCGCGAATTCGCGACTCGTGTAAACGCCCTTCTCAAGGAAGTAGACCAGCGCCCAGGCCGTGCAGTAATGCAGGTTCTGGTCGCCGGAATAGAACTCGTCCCGCGTCATGCGCAACATACCGGAGAGACAGTTCGCATATCGGACAGGATCCTTCGCGACCCACGCCGCGCGATTGCCCTTCTCCACGACCTTCACCGCATTCTTCGCCGCATTGTACTTGATGTTTTCGAAGAAACACGCATGGCCTTCGTTGAACCACATCGCGTGATTGGCATTCCCCGTCGCGTAATGCAGATATTGATGGAACGCCTCGTGCCGCATCGTGGACAGGGCTCGCTTCGGATCCTCCGCGGCAACGAGCAGTTCCGCGCGACTCGGATCCCAGAGGCCGACGCTCGTCGTGTCCATGAACCCAGTCGAAGCACGGTATTCGCGGTATTCCGCCAACGAGCGAAAGACCCGAACGACGCCGACCTCTACGTCCTTCCCCGGCGGAATATAGAACTCATAGCTGCGACGCAAGGCGTCGAGCTGCTTCATCGTATCCTTGATGAAGCGTCCGCCCTTCGCCTTGTCGAGATTCGTCAGGAAACGATAATGCTCGTTTGTCTCCTCCCACCACTTCATCGACGGCGCGGATGCACCGCTGCGCTTCAGGAGCGTCAGGGACTTCTCGCAACCCTTCAGCAGCTTCTCGGTCTCCTTCTCAGGCGACGGAATGATTTCGGCAATCTCAAACTCCACGTAGAACCGCCGATTCTTCACCGTGACAAAACGACCTGTGCCGCGTCCTCCCCAATGTCGCTTCCAGCCTTCGAGCTCCTCCGGCGTAGCCTGGAAGGACGTCTCGAGCTCGTCAAGACGCGCCTCAATCTCATCCCGCTCACCGTCTGCGCGACCAAGGACCGGCGCCAGCGATTTCACGTTCGCCACGCGCTGGACGTTGCCATGCTTGTCCGTCCATTCGCCGATCAGTTGTCGGTTTCGCCAGAGATCGACAGGGCTGAACCACTTCACGTCACGCGTCAGGCCATTCTCCATGACACGATAGAACCGGGCCTGCGGCGTCGGCGCAGGGACACCCTTGGCGCCGGCCAGCAGCCGGACCTTGACCGTACCGTCACCAATCGGCTCGGGTTGCGGCTTGAGCGCCGGCATGCCCCAGACGGACGCACAACACAGGATCAGAAAAAAGGTTAACGGACTTCTCTTCACGGACGATAGAAGAACAGCAGCGCATCAGTCACGGATATCATCAGCTGCTCCGGTTTGTAGTATCCGCTGGGCACCGTGTTCCGATCCGAGCCAAGCGGAAACGTCACATGCCACTCACCGACAGCATTGTATCCGTCGATGATCGCAATGTCAAGCGGGTAACGACGATCCGTGACCTGCGGCATGAAGTCGTTCGCGCGGACGAGCCAGACAGGCTGGGAATTGTCGAGCCAACTCTTCACCGCGGCCTTCTGTTTCTCAAGTTCCGCCGCCGTCTTGACCTCGACGAAGGCTTTCTTCGTGTCCTTGACCTTGAGCTTCTTCGCGCATTTCTTGATCCAGGCCGGAAGCTTGCCGAAGTCACGGTCACGAAGGCCCGATGCGTTTGCAAGCTCCTTCATCGCCCCGAAGTAGGCCTCGAACTCACCCATGCGGCTGCCAGGACGCCCCTCGGTCGGATGCGTATGGACGCGACGGACGTCGATTCCCTTGCCGCCCTTGGCGGGTCCGCCAGGCTGGACGCCGTAGTAGACGCCCGTCGACATCAGCGAAATGATCGTGCTTGCGGAATTGAACCACTGCCCGTCGGGATTGATCGTGAAATACCAACGCGTGATGTAGAAGTTGTTGAGAAGGTGATCCGTCAACAACGGCGGAACCTCCTCGACCGCCTTCGGCGTCGTGACCTCGATCTCCTTTTTCGAGTAGGTGATGCCGTTCGCGTTCTTCACGTACGCACGGACATAGTACTTCGTCCCGGGCTTGAGTCCGAGAATGCGCGCATCGTAGCGATCGTAGTGATAGAGCGGATAACGGTTCTTCGCAATCGTGGGATTCTTCCGCACGTCCCACGTGAATCCGTACTCGTCCAAGAGCGGCTCGCCACGGTACATGATGTCGCAGACAGGACGCATCGAAGTCGGCAGGACCTCGGTCACTTCCGTCAGACGAATGCGAGGCAAGAGCGCGTCCTTGAGATCCTTCGGCGTCAGCTTCGGCTTGATGAAGGCGAGCTTGAACGAACATTTACCATCCGCCTCCTTGATGTCCGTGATCTCTATGCCACCGTCGATCAACGGTGGAATGCGCGCGACGATCGGACTCTTCATCGTGAAACTGTCACCCGTATGGAAATAAGCCGCGGGACTGCTCCCCGTCGCCTTGAAGAACGGATCGTCCGCCCGATAGGTGTAACACAGGTCCGGCGGACCCATCATCGGCGAAGTGAAGGTGACGTTGATGACATGGATCAACAGACCCTGCTCGCCCGGATGCCCAACCGGTCTCTTCTCATTTGAGACGTACTCGACGTAGAACATGTAGTTCGGATGCGAAGATGGAATGAAGCATCCGAGGGTCGGCTGCGGCGCGCGCGGCTCGCGCGAGACGCGCGACGAACGCGGATCAAGCGTATAGACACCGTCCGCCTTCAGGACAGGATAGGTCTCGGGCGGCACGAAGGCATGGTAGATGACGCGGTCACAGGCCATGCCCGTCGGACTGTAGCTCCACGGCAGACAAGGCGTTCCCGCGAAACCGTCATGCTTCTCTGTCGCATGATAGTAGTCCGGAGAGCCGAGGTCGTGTCCCAGTTCATGCACCATGACCTGTCCGTCCCCCGGCCACGTCGCCTGCGGCAGCGAATTCGGCCACAACGGCTCGGCCCAGGCAATCTGCGGATTGTACATCCCGATCTCATCCTTGTCCCAGGCGTTCTTGGGCTTCGGATAGGCCGTGCGCAGATGCTGCTCGACCTTCGCGCGGTCGAGGTTCTTGCAATAGACGTAACAGGTCAGCGCGCCCTTCTTGAAGCCCTTCCCGTTGCGCTGGACAAACGCCAGCGCATCCTGGCGCAACTTCACCGCGCGAGCCTGTCCCTCCCCGTCATTGTTCCAGCCGATCTTGTTGCCCCAGCGATCCCAGCGACAGTAGTAGCCAAAAGGATTGGGCGCGACATAGACCGTCGGATAAACCGCCAGGACCGGATACGTCGTATTCTGCGAATAGTCATCGTAGTAGTCCTTGATCGTATAGGCTCCGCCCTGAATGTGATCCAGGTCGTTCATCACCGCCTTCGGGTCTGGCGGCGTGCAGTCCGGAAAGGTGATGCAGACGAGATCGACCTGAAAAGCCCCCGTAAAGACCGGCTTCAGACGCTTCGGACCCCAGTTCGCCGTCGTGATCTTCTGATCGGCCGTGCGACTCTGGAATTCGTTCGGCAACGGCAGCTTCCCCGGCGCCGCACCCTTGCCCTTCGACGGCGCGGCAATGGCACCGCCGGCAAAAAGCACGGCGGCGGCCAGGAACAACAGATTTGCGCGAAAACGAATCATTTCACGCCAATCTTCTTGATGCGCTTGAGGATATCGGCCTTGCCTTCGGACGAGATCGACTTGTTATTGATTCGGAGTCCACCGAGATCTACTCGTTCTTAGTTCTACAGTCCGACGATCAACAATGATG
>CALZAJ010000002.1 GCA_945613785.1 uncultured Verrucomicrobiota bacterium
GGTGAACTACAAGGGACGCCTCGCCAATGTCGGACCCGAGATGGCGTTCGTCGAGTCCTGGCGCAAGAACACCTCGAAGATCGTCGATCTCATGGCGTCGGGCGAGATTCCCGAGCGCATCACGCACAACGACACGAAGATCAACAACGTGCTCGTCGCGCCGGATGGCACGGCCGTCGTCATCGACCTCGACACGACGATGCCGGGCAGCGCGCTCTACGACTTCGGTGACATGGTCCGCACGTCGTCCGCGGCAGCTGCGGAAGACGAGAAGGATCTCTCCAAGGTCTATTCCAAGAAGGAGTACTTCGAGCAGCTCGTGAAGGGCTATCTCGAGGGCGCCAAGTTCCTCAACGAGGCCGAGAAGGCGAACCTCGCGTTCTCCGGCCGCCTCATGACTTTTGAGGTCGGCATCCGCTTCCTGGCGGACTACCTGAAGGGCGACACCTACTTCCACACCGCGTACGAGGACCACAACCTTGTCCGTGCGCGCACGCAGTTCAAGATGGTGCAGTCGATGGAAGAGCAGGCCGAGGAATACGAGGCCATCGTGAAGAAGTATCTCTGAGCAAGTGAAAACTGAAATTCTTCCTTCGCTGCTGGCCGCGGATTACGGCCATCTGGCGGACGACATCCTCCGCGCGCAGGCATCTGGGGCGGAGGCACTTCACATCGACATCATGGATCCGACGTTCGTTCCGAACATGTCGTTCGGTCCGGACATCGTCGCGCTCTGCCGCAAGGTCGCGCCTGACTTCTATCGGAACGTCCATCTGATGATGAACCGTCCGGATCTCTATCTCGAGGCGTTCGCGAAGGCCGGCGCGCAGACGATTCAGATCCACATCGAGGCGGACTGCGATCTTCACGTCGAGCTCAAGCGCATTCGTGCGCTCGGTTGCAAGGCGGCGGTCGTGCTGAATCCTGAGACTCCGGTGGAGATTCTCTATCCGTATCTCGACGAAGTCGACGAAGCGCTGGTGATGACCGTCCATCCGGGTTACGGTGGACAGAAGTTCATCGCCGAGTGCCTGCCGAAGGTCACTTGGCTGCGCGCGCAGCGTCCCGCTCTCGACATCATGATCGACGGCGGTGGCAACGCGGAGACGATTCCGCTGGCCTACAAGGCCGGTGCCAATCAGTTCGTCGCCGGCAGCTACCTCTACAAGCAGGCCGACATGAAGGCCGCCGTCACGGCCTTGAAGGCCTCCCTTTCCTGACAGTCTGCCGATTGTCCCTTCAGTGACATCGGAATGCGCTGGCTGGCCGACCGACCGTGGCAATGAAGCGGTGTGGAACAGAGGGAAGGGTAAAATGATATAATGGGGAGCATGAGAAAGATTGTCCTAGGAGTGACGGGGTCGATTGCGGCCTATAAGGCAGCTGAACTTGTTCGTCTGTTCGTGAAGAACGGTGACGAAGTGCATGTCGTCATGACGCCGGCGGCCTGTGAGTTCGTCACGCCGCTCACGTTCCAGACGCTGTCGCGCAATCCGGTTGAGGTCGAGCAGTTCGCGCCTCCCGCGCAGTGGATGCCCGAACACATCTCGCTTGCGGACTGCGCCGATCTCGTCGTGATTGCGCCGGCGACGGCGAACACGATCGCCAAGATCCGTTATGGCATTGCGGACAATCTCCTCACCGCCACGGTCCTCGCGACCAAGGCCCCGATTGTCGTCGCGCCGGTCATGAACACCGGCATGCTCGAGAATCCCGTCACGCAGGAGAACATCGCCGCCCTGAAGGCGCGCGGCGTCAAGATCGTCGATCCTGATTCGGGAGAACTCGCCTGTGGGGCGACCGGCAAAGGACGGATGCCCGAGGCCTCGGAGATCTTCGAGAGCTGTTTGGGGCTTTGAGTGTTGGGATTGAAAGACAGGTGGAGCGGGGTTCTATGAAAGTCGTTGTTGTCATACCGACCTACAATGAAAAGGAGAATGTCGAGAACATGGCCAAGGCCGTTCTCTCGCAGCGCCTACCCGAATCGATCTCTTCTCTTGAACTCCTTTTTGTCGATGACAATTCGCCGGACGGGACTGGTGACATCGTCGAGGGACTGATGAAGTCCGAGCCACGTCTTCACTGTCTGCATCGCACGAAGAAGGAAGGTCTCGGGCGCGCGTATGTCGCGGGATTCAAGAAGGCCCTTGCGCTCGGTGCGGACCTCGTTATTCAGATGGACTGCGATTTCTCACATGACCCGAAGGACGTTCCGCGTCTCGTCGAGGCCATCACGACTCCCGAGATCGAACACGCGAGCGGTCGGCAATTTCCGGATCTCGTCATTGGCTCGCGCTATGTGAAGGGCGGCGGAACGCCGGGTTGGCCGTTCAAGCGCCGTCTCATCTCGCGGTGCGGCGGTATCTTCATCCGAACCGTCACGGGCATGCCGATTAAGGATCCGACGGGCGGGTTCCGGTGCTGGCGTCGTGCGACGCTCGAGGGACTCGACCTCGAGACGGTCGAGTCCGCCGGCTACTCGTTCCAGCTGGAGATGAATCATCGCACCTGGAAGCGCGGCTATCGGATCAAGGAAATCCCGATCGTCTTCACGGATCGCGTCGCCGGCTATTCGAAGATCACGGCGGGCATCGCCGTCGAGTCCATCAAGATCGCCCTGCGCCTTCGCTTCCGCGGCTGACTTTCCCAATCATGTCACGGCACCCCCTCGGTCCGGTGCCTCTCTCTCGGTCGGAGACAGCAAGGTTAACTTCGACGGTAGCATCGGTGAGGAGGTGTTATGATAAGGAAATTAGTACATTTCATAGCGTGCATAAGCATCATGACTGTCTATGCTGACATTGATCGGGATGAGGTTAAGAGAGTATTCATTTCGGCGGGTCAGGTTATCGATAATCCTTCATTAAGTCATTCTGAGTATCAGTATTCATTGGTTCTTTGCAACTACGATACAAACGTGTATGCGAGTATCATGACCGAGCTTGCCCTGACAAATAATAATAATATTTCTGAGAGTGCATTCCAAACGCTAGGACTCTTGGGGGCAGGTGGAGATTTGCCATTCTTGTACTCTTGCGCAACAAATGAGCAATATGCAGCTAATGCGGTCTCGGCGATTCTGAAGGCCGAAGGATGTACGGAGACATCAGTTGATCTCTTTAACGAATTTCTGATGAATACCAACATCAGCCAGAGTGTCAGGTCTCATTTTGGTTGTGAAATTCTTGACGCGGTCTGGAAACCAAGCGTTTCAATAACGAATCGTAATATGGGTGTTGCGTGCGTGATGAACTATGCGCCTACGGCGAATCGGTTCTTCTTGGCATTGGACGAGGCAATCATCTTCTATGATCAGACCTATCGCATGAGCCGTCGGCGACTGGCCGTCCTCCGCTCCGTCCGTGATCTAGGGATGAACCCCTATCAGCACAACTACGTCACGAACGCCATCAATGAGTTAGTGGCTTATCCCGAAGCCAATCTCCCGGAGTGAGATGAGTTTCTGTTAGAGAAAGCCGACTGAAGAAATGGTATAATCAGTAGACAATGAAAACCAAGCCGCTCTTTATCGTCCTGTCCGCGCCTTCGGGCTGCGGAAAGTCCACATTGATTGACATGCTCCTCCAGGAGTACTCCGACATCTGCTACTCCATCAGCTGCACGACGCGTGATCCGCGCGGCGAAGAGGAGGATGGTCTCGACTATCATTTCAAGACGAAGGAACGGTTCGAGGAGCTTATCAAGGAAGACGCCTTCATCGAATACGCGAAGGTGCACGACAACTACTACGGCACGCTGAAGGCGCCGATCCAGGAGGTGCTCGCCGAGGGGAACTCGATGATCCTCGACATCGACGTCCAGGGAGCGGCGAAGGTCCGCGAGTACGTTCGCAATCTCCCCAACACCGATCCGATGAAGATCGGCTATGTCGACATCTTCATCAATCCGCCGTCGATGGAAGAGCTCCGCCGTCGTCTCGAAGGACGCGGTACGGACGCCCCGGAGGTGATCGAGAAGCGCCTGGCCAATGCCGAAGGTGAGATGTCCCACGCCGCGGAATACATGTATCAGGTGACGAACGACGATCTCGCTATCGCCTACAAGCGTCTCTGCGACCTCGTCGACGCCTTGAGCGGAAGGATGTAACTTCAGTGCAGTTATGAAACGTCTCACCTATGCCATGATCGGCGGAGCCGCGGGCTCCTTTATCGGCCCCATTCATCGGATGGCGATTCGGATGGACGATTTGGCGGATCTCGCAGCCGGGTGTTTTTCACGCGATGCCAAGGCAAATGCCGCGGCGGCGGAGACGTGCGGTCTGCCGTCAGACCGTGTGTACACAAGTTGGCAGGACCTGCTGGCGACGGAGAAGGGGAAGGTTGACTTCATCTCCATTTGTACGCCGAATGACTCCCATTATGCGATCGCGAAAGCCGCGCTCGAAGCCGGCTTCGACGTGATGTGCGAGAAGCCCTTGTCGATCACGCTGGCGGAAGCCGAGGAACTCGGCAAGCTTGCGAAGCGGAAGCGTCGCATGCTCGGGATTCCCTTCACCTACTCGGGCTTCCCGATGGTCAAGTGTGCGCGCGAGCTGATTGCCAAAGGCGAACTCGGCAAGATCGATAAGATCGTTCTCGAGTACCAGCAGGGCTCGTTCCGGAAGATCGATTTCTCGAAGCCGCTCGACAAGCGCAACGCGTGGAAGATGGATCCCGCGCGTTCGGGCAACAGCTGTGTCGTTGCGGACATCGGCGTCCATGGGTTCCACCTGATCGAGTACGTGTCCGGACTTGAAGTGACGTCGCTTCTCGCCGATCTCTCGTCCTATGCGCCTGGCAATCGCCTGGACGACGATGCCTCGATCCTCATGCGTCTGTCCTCGCCGGTGCGCACCGGCCGAATCAGAGGATCAAACAAATCGAAGAATCCGTTCCTCTCGGTTCCCAAGGCCTCCATGGTCGTTTCAAAAGTCGCGACGGGTGAGGAGAACGGCGTGCGGCTCCGGGTTTATGGAGACAGGGCTTCGCTTTTCTGGAACCAGGAGGCGCCGAACTACCTGTCCGTGAAGTATCCGTTTGCGCCGGAGCGGATCTTCAAGCGCAACGCACCGTACATGGCCGAGACCTCGTCCGCGTCGAAGCGCGCCTCGCGCATTCCCGCCGGGCATCACGAAGGATTCATCGAGGGCTTTGCCAATATCTACGATGAGTTCTGTGCGGCGGTCAGGGACCGTCAGCGACATGATTTCCCGGGCGCGCACGAAGGCATTCGGACGATGCGTTTCGTGGAAGCGGCTCTCGCATCGAACGCGCAGGGGAATACGTGGGTCGAGGTGTGAGACGGGCGTCAGGGGTGATCTGTTTGGTTGATGAGATGGGTGAGATGAAAATCGTTTGTCGAGTTGAATGGAAGGCGACGCCGGATTCTCCGAAGCCGGATGTTTCGTTTGTGCCTGCAATGGAGCGGCGCCGGTTGACCGGCGTCGAGCGCGCGGCCTTGTCGGTCGCCCACCAGGCGCTCGAGCAAATCAAACAATCAGACGATCAGGCGAATCAGACAGCTCTCCAGATCCCGGTGGTCTTCGCTTCCCGCTGGGGTGAGATCGGCACAACGGTCAAGTTGATGCAGCAGATGCACGGCGAAGGGGAGATGAGTCCGGCCGGATTCTCCAATTCGGTGCATAATGCAGCGCCCGGACACCTTTCCTTGTTGACGAAGAACAGGGCCCCTTATACGGCCATTGCCGCCGGCCCCGATTCCTATGAGATGGGCTTGCTCGAGGCGTCCACGTACCCAGGTCGGGTCCTGTTTGTCTATGCGGAAGAGGAGACTCCCGAATTCTATCGGCCCCACTTCCCCGATCCCCAGAAAGCTCATGCCGTTGCCCTGGTCATTGACAACGGCTGACCGCGTGCAGAAAATCTTCAGAAGAGTCACACCTAAGTCGCGAAATGTGATAAAATATATGCTCGCAATTTCAAAAACGAGGAGAATAGCCTAAATGAAGACTGATACGAAGAAGCTGGATAAGTGCCAGGTTGAGCTGAACGTCACGCTGGACGCCGAGGAGATGAAGGCGATTGTGAAGGAAGTCGAGAAGGCTTTCGTGCGTGAGGCGAAGCTTCCGGGATTTCGTCCTGGCAAGGTCCCGCTTGAACTCATCCGCAAGGAATTTGCCCAGGGTCTTAAGCAGGAGACCGAGCGTGCGATGTTCCAGAAGAACATCGGCGAGGCGATCAAGGCCGAGCAGCTTGAGGAGATTGCGATTGCCGACGTCAAGGACATGAAGTTCGACGCCGAGGGCGGCAGCTTCACGGCCGTCGTCGAGGTCAAGCCGACGTTCAAGGTCCCGACCTACAAGGGTCTCAAGATCGCCGCGGCGAACATCACCGTCGGTGACGATGCGGTCAACGAGCAGGTCGCCCGCCTCCGCACGGCTTATGCGAAGTTCGAGGATGCCAAGGACGGCGAGACGGTCCAGGACGGCGACTTCGTCCAGATCGACTACAAGGGCACGGTGGACGGCAAGGCCATCATCGAGCTCGCGCCTGAGGCGAAGATCGTCGATTCCGGCACGGGCTTCTGGACCCAGGTCGAAGAGGGCCGCTTCCTCCCCGAGATCCTCGATGCCGTCAAGGGCATGAAGGCCGGCGAGAAGAAGGAAGGCATCAAGGCGAAGTTCGACAAGGACGCCGCCCCGGAACCGCTCAAGGGCAAGAAGGCCGTCTATGAGCTGACGCTCAAGTCGTTCCGCCGTCGCGTCCTTCCGACCGACGCCGAGTTCGTCGAGAAGGCGAAGGCCGAGTCGCTCGAGAAGCTCGTCGCGACCGTCCGCGAGTCCCTGGAGAAGCAGATGGCCCAGCAGGAAGAGGCCCGTCGCGAGAACGAGGCCGTCGAGGCGCTCCTCAAGAAGGCCGACTTCGACGTTCCGCAGAGCCAGGTCCGTCGCGCGATGGACGGCATCCTCCACCAGCTCGCCGAGCGCGCCCAGTATTCGGGTCTGCCGGCCGACTACTTCGAGAAGAACCGCGAACAGATCCTCAAGGACGCCGAGGAGAACGGCACGAAGCAGGTCCGTCTCTGGTACCTCATCGACGCGATCGCCAAGGCCGAGAACATCGAGGCCAAGGACGAAGAGCGCGGCAAGAAGGTGCTCGACTTCATCCTTGCGAACGCCAAGTAAGATTTGCGCCTCTGGGACGTTGATACAGGTATGACTAAGAACTACGCAATTCCGTACGTCGTCGAGCAGACGGGCAAGGGCGAGCGCTCTTACGACATCTACTCGCGACTCCTCTTGGATCGCATCGTCTTCATCTCGGGCGAGGTGCATGACGACATGGCCAACGCCATCGTCGCCCAGCTCCTCTTCCTGCAGTCGCAGGATCCGAAGAAGCAGATCAATGTCTACATCAACTCCCCGGGTGGCAGCGTCACCGCTGGCCTCGCCATCTACGATACGATGCAGTTCGTCAAGTGTCCGATCGCGACGTACTGCATCGGCCAGGCCGCCTCGATGGGCGCGGTGCTGCTGACGGCGGGCACGAAGGGTCTGCGCCACGCGCTTCCCAATGCCCGCATCATGATTCACCAGCCCTCCGGCGGCGCCGAGGGCAAGGCGACCGACATTGAGATCACCGCGAAGGAGATCCTCCGTCTCAAGGAGGTCCTGAACGGCATCCTCGCCAAGCACTCCGGCAAGAAGATGGCCGACGTGGTGAACGACACCGAACGCGACTACTTCATGTCCGCCGAAGAGGCGAAGGAGTGGGGCCTGATCGACAAGGTGATCGACTGATGAAGGAACTGTTCTGTTCTTTTTGCGGGCGCAGCTCCAAGGAAGTGGCGATGCTCCCGGGTGCGGATGGCAACATCTGCGTCGACTGCGTGAGGCATGCGAATGAGATGATCGCGCGGCACGAGCAGGATTCTGCGAAGGTCGCACCGCTTCCGCCGACGCCGAGCCCCAAGGAAATCAAGTCGTTTCTCGACCAGTATGTGATCGGTCACGACTCGACCAAGAAGGTCCTTGCGGTCGCCGTCCACAATCACTATCGTCGTCTAGAGGCGCTGCAGGCCAAGGGCTCCAAGAAGAGCAAGGGGGCCGATCCCTTTGCCGACGTCGAGATCGAGAAGTCGAACATTCTTCTCCTCGGTCCGACCGGCACGGGCAAGACGTTGCTCGCCCGCACGCTCGCGAAGATGCTCGGCGTCCCGTTCGCCATCGGCGACGCGACGGTGCTGACGCAGGCGGGCTATGTCGGGGAAGACGTCGAGAACCTCGTCCGTTATCTCCTGCAGAACGCCGACGGCAATGTCGAGCTCGCGAAGCGCGGCATCATCTACATCGACGAGATCGACAAGATCGCCTCGAAGACCGACAACGTCTCGATCACGCGCGACGTCTCCGGCGAGGGCGTGCAGCAGGCGCTCCTGAAGATCGTCGAAGGGTCGATCTGCCGCATCCCGCCGAAGGGCGGCCGCAAGCATCCCGACCAGGAGTACATCGAGGTCGACACCTCCAACATCCTCTTCATCTGTGGTGGCGCCTTTGTCGGTCTCGACAAGATCATCGCCTCCCGTCAGGGTTCCCGTGCGATCGGCTTCGGTTCAGATTCCGAATCCGGCCCAGGCGCCAAGGCGTCCACGCGCACAAACGCTCTCTCCGATGTCCGTCCCGAAGACCTCGTGAAGTTCGGTCTTATTCCGGAGTTCACGGGCCGTCTGCCGATCATCACTTCGCTCGAGGAGCTGACCGAGGACGATCTTGTCCGCATCCTCACCGAGCCGAAGAACTCGCTCGTGAAGCAGTATCAGAAGCTGCTCGCGATGGACGGCGTCGAGCTCGAGTTCGAGCCGGAGGCGCTCCGCGAACTCGCGAAGATCTCGCTCGAGCGCAAGACGGGCGCGCGCGGACTTCGCGCCGAGATGGAGAAGTTGATGGCCGACATCATGTATGAGGCGCCGGGCAACAACAAGATGAAGAAGATGCTCATCACGACGCGGCTCATCAAGGAACGGTTGGGGTAAGAAACCATGCAGTTGACGCTTCTGAAATCGAAACTTCACCGAATCCGCGTGACCGAGGCGTGCCTCGACTACGAGGGTTCGCTTTCGCTTGATCCTGACGACATGGAAGCCGTCGGCATCCTTCCCTTCGAGAAGATCCTTTGCGCTGACGTTGAGAACGGCAACCGCTTCGAGACCTACGCGATCGAGGGCAAGCGCGGAAGCCACGTCTGTTGTCTCAACGGCGCGGCCGCCCATAAGGGCAAGGTCGGTGACCGTCTGATCGTCATGGCTTTCGCGCAGATGACGCCCGAAGAAGCCAAGGGCTTCGTTCCCGCGGTCAAGCACTTCTAATCGCCTTCCGGTCCTTCTTACTCGTTCGTGTAGGTACCCGAAGGAGTATTGGGTCAGCGAGATTTCATCTGTTAATATTTGCGGCATTCTCGTACAAGGAATGTCGCTATGATTTCTAAGATCCTCTCCGTTCTCGCTGTTCTGCCGCTCGCGTCCGCTTTGGCCGGTGTTCTGGACTTGACCGGTTCGCTTGAGTATCTCGGGAATCCCGCCGCCAGCCGTTGGCCGACGAGCGCGAAGTCACGTCACGTGCAGGATCTTCAGCCGCATCGGGGTAAGATCTACACCTCCGGCGGCGAGTGGGGCAACAATACGGGTCCGTGTCCGTGCTTCGCGGTCGATCCCTACTCCGGCGCCTTCGTGAACGAATTTGATGCCGGTACGGACGCGATCTACGAGTTCAAGGAGTTCTCCGACGGACGCCTCTACACGAGCGCCGTCGATCCCCATGAGAACGCGGCAAACATAGGACACACTTTCCGTCGCGGCGCGACGGGCACCTGGTACGCCTACCGTAACTGCCACGGCGGCAATCTCTCGGACCTTGGATCGTCGGGTTATCCGATCCACAACTGGGACATGGTGGAGTACGGGGACAAGGTCTTCGTCTGCGGCTACGGCATCAGCGGATCGACCAACCGTTGTGAGACCAAGATGTTCAACGCCACGCCGACGCTGACGTCCAGCAGCCGTAAGGTAGCCGCGGCCTCCTGGACCGATTCCAGCGGCGGAAAGTACAATGCGCCGTACGGCTACTCGCTCTACCGTCGCTTCTGTGCCTTCCTGCCGTTCGATGACGACCTCTTCTGCGTGACGACGCAGCCGACGCTCAAGAACGACCGTCAGACCTGGAACGAATGGGAGGAATGGCGGTGGGACGCGTCGCAGAAGCGCTTCAACTGCCAGACCAACACTTGGACGTACATCGCGCCGGGCGTGACGGATTCGATGATGGACATCTTCTCCTACTCGGACGGCTTGGAGACGCTCCAGCTCTGGCATCCGACGAAGTTCAAGAATCGCGTCCTCTACATCGTCGGCGGACACAACTACAACATCACGCCCATCGCCGCCTACAGCGCCGTCAACGAGAACCACACGATCAAGGCGACACGCCTCGACCTCGGCGCAACGTCCGTGAAGCCGTTCGACATCTATGCGACTGCGGACGCCGTCTATCTCGTCGCCGCGCAGGCCGGCACGACGACGTCGACCGTCACCAACAGCGTCTGGAAGTCGACGGACGGCGTCGCCTTCACGCCGCTCTTCACCTTTACCTCGACACGCCAGGCCTCCGCACTCTGCTATTATGACGGCGCGTTCTATTTCGGCATGGGCGCGAACGACTACACGAAGACCTGCTGGCCGAAGGTGACGGGAACGGACGTCTCGGGCCGCATCTACCGCGTCCGCCTGCCGCAGGAGGAGAAGCCCTCGGTCGTCGCCGAAACGAATCAGCTCGCGACGGTCGAAGGCGGACAAGGTACGGTGCGCTTCCGTCTCGCCGCGCCGCCGAGTTCCGCGGTGACGCTCCAGGTGCGTGCGACAGGTGATGCCGCACTGCTCGTCGAGACGACAGAGCTGACGTTCTCGTCCGAGGATTGGAACTGCTGGAAGCCGGTCACCTATCGTGTCGCTCAGGACGACGAGCAGGTGGCGCACCAGGTGTCGGCGCTGGTCTGCGGTTCGGAAGAGGCGTCGGTCACGTCGGCCTCCGTGAGACTGACGATTGAGGACGACGACGCGGATCGGGACGAAGAGTCGACCGATCCCGATCCGGGTACGAATCCTGACCCGGGACCTAGTCCGGGCACGGACCCTGAACCGCCGACGACTTCGGTGAACTACTGGATTGCCGCGGAGGGATCGGACGGCCTTGCGTCGACGGCCGGCAACTGGTCCGCCGGCGTGCCGACGGCAGCGAGCGACATTGTCATCAGTCCGACGAATTCTTCGGTCACGCTCATCTGGGATGCCGCGGCGCCGCAGACGATCAACTCGTATCGTCAGTACGGACTCACCAATGAAGTCCGCACGACATTCTCAACGGAATTCCCCGTGCTGACGGTGACGGGCGACATGATCGTCGCGGACGGCGTCCTCACGCATCCGCGCGGTGCGGCAAACGTGAGCGCGAACGTCTCGCGTCTGAAGCTGTCCGTCGGTGGCGACTTCCTCCTCGGGACAAATGCGACGGTGAACTTGAAGGGCAAGGGACTCGCCGGCGGACAGAAGCCGACGGGTTCGACGGCGGGCAGCCATGCGGCGTCGTGCGACGGCTATGCGAAGGTGTACGGCAACGTCTATCGTCCTGAGCATCCGGGTTCGGGCTCGAACGATTCCAACATGTGGGGCGGCGGTGCGTTGTGGCTTGAGGTCGCGGGCGCGGCGACGATTGACGGCACGATTACGGTCCGTCCGGAGGAGAAGGACGACATCAAGCAGCCCGCGGCGGGTTCGGTCTATGTGAAGGCCGCATCGTGTGCGGGTTCGGGTCACATCCTCGCGGATTATGCGGCGACGAGTTACTACAAAGGCGGCGCGGGCTCGGGCGGACGCGTCGCGATCGAGCTGACGGAGGCGGCGACCCTCGGACTCGCGGAGAGCCACATCAGCGTCCATGGCATCAATGCCGGCGGCGCCAATGGTGGCGGCGGAACGATCTTCGTGAAGACCGCAGACGCGACGATGCCGAACGGTACGCTCATTCTCGATGACACGCGGGCGAAGTCCTATGGTGCGCGCTGGCACAAGCCGACGGCGGTGACGGCGATTCCGTCCGGCGAGACCTGGACCTTCGATGCGATCAAGATCAGGAACTACGGCGTGCTGGCGGTTCCGGCGGGCACGAAGCTCGTGTTGCCGAAGGGCGTCGCATCCGTGACGGCGAGTTCGCAGCGTCTCGGCGGCATTCTCTATCAGGGAGGCGAGATCGACTTCGGCGAGGGACCGTATGAGTTCGCCCAGCCGTGGATCTTTCAGGCGAACAAGCCGTACACGTTCAACGGAAACGTGACGGTGAAGGCGGGCGGTGCGCTGGGCTGTCTGCAGTTCATGGGCTCGAACGATCTCTCGGACTTCACGAAGTGCGATGTCATCGTCAACGGCGATCTCACGGTTGAGAAGGGCGGCTACATCTGGGCGGAAAGTGCGGGACCCGACCTGAACATCGACCGTACGACGAGTGCGTATCACGGCGGACAGACCGGTGTTCTCACGTATGCCGCGGTCTATGATTCGATTCTCGATCCGTCGCTCCCGGGCTGGGGCATGGCGACGGGCGACCGTGCGACCTCGCAGCCCGGCGGCGGCGTTCTGAAGCTCACGGTCAACGGCGCGCTCACGGTCGATGGCACGGTGACGGCGTACGCGAACAAGAATTCAAACAATTCGGAAGGTGCGGGCGGAACGATCAACATCCGGGCGAAGACGCTTGCGGGCGAGGGTTCGATCATGGCGGACTCCTACAAGTTCACCTCGCAGCAGTACGCGGGCGGTGGCGGACGCATCGCGGTGCGTCTGTCGGAACAGGCGGTCGGGACGGACGGCATTTTCGCGCGCATCACGGCGAAGGGCGCGACGGTCGTGACGAGTGGCGGCTACAAGCCGAATCACAGTTCGTCCGCGGGCACGGTCTATCTGCAGGGCAAGGATGACGCCGAAGGCGCGGGTACGATTCGCGTGTGTAATGACGGCAACGCGCAATCGGTCGATCCGTACACGCCGTTCCCGTCGAAGGGGAACGGCGCGGAGGCAGTCGATGCGCTCAAGAACGCTTCGCTCTTCGTCGGCAGCTGCGCGAAGGTAAAGCTCTTCGAGGCGGTTGAGGTTCAGGCGTTGGCGTTCGACGCGACGGGCCGCCTCGATCTCAACGGACAGACGCTGACGGTGGCGTCCGCGACGGTGAACGGCGAGACGCTCGCGGCGGGTACCTACAGGGCGGACGCATCGCGCACGTGGCTGGTCGACTCTTCGACGGAGGCGGTCGGTCGGCTCGTCGTTGTCGGCGGGACGGCGCCAGGACTCGACCCTGAAGCGGACACACCGATTGTGTCGGGCAGTTCGGTCGGTGTGGTGACGTCCGGCGGAGGGACGGCGGGTGAGAGCGTGTTTTCCGTTTCGATTGGCAATGTGAAGGCGGGACTGTACTACACGACGTTCATCGCCGAGAATCTGGGTGACACGTTCAAGGCGTCGGACGGCAGCGTACGGGCGACGGCGGACGGTGGACTTGCCTTTGAACTCCCGACTGGCGGCAAGGCGTCACTCTTCGTGAAGGTCGTCGTTTCGAGTGCGCCTTATTCGGCGGGAGCGGAATTGAAATAATCCGTAGGCGCGGTGTCTCCACCGCGCCTACTGTATTTGTGATATACTTTGGCCAGATAGATGATTGTCTGGTCCATAGTGTGTTTCTCGATATTGTTTTGTCTCTCGGCCTGTTTCTCGGGCTCGGAGACAATTCTGTTTTCATTGACCGAGGCACAGCGCGCGAACATTCGCGCGCGGGACAACGTTGCAGATCGGCGCATTGCGAAGTGCGTGGAGGATTCGGCGATGCTGTTGTCGACGTTGCTCGTGGGCAACACGCTCGTCAACTTCGCGATTGCGACCTTGGGCTTCAGCGTGTTCGTCGCACTGATGCCGACGTGGGGCGGCTTTCTTGCTGTCCCGGTGATGACGGTCTTCCTGTTGGTGTTTGGTGAGATCACGCCGAAACGTCTGGCGCTTCGATATGCGGAACGGCTGGCGCCGGTGTGTGCGCGGTTTCTGCTGTTCTGGCGCACGGTTCTGACGCCATTCAACGTGGCGTTTCGATTTTCGTCACGTGCGTTTGCAGGTGCGTTGCAGCGTGAGCGGAGGGCGCTGTCGGACGCGGAACTGGTATCCGTGTTGGAAGCGGCGGCCGAACGCGGCGAATTCGCGTCCGACGACGCGGAGATGATCGAGGGCGTGCTGCGTCTGTCGGAGCTTCATGCGAACGACGAGATGACGCCGCGCGTTGACATCGAGGGCTACGACAGCGATTATCCGGAGACGGTCCGCAACGAGCGGCTTCTGTCGTGCCGTCACCGTTACCTGCCGGTGTACAAGCGCACGCCTGATGCGATTGAAGGCGTGATCGACACGATGACGGGTGAGATTGAGGATGCGTTGTTCGTGCCCGAGGCGGTGACGCTCGATGACCTGTTGGTGACCTTCCGCAAGTCGAAGAAGCCGATGGCGATCGTGATCGACGAGTTCGGCGGCACAGCGGGCATCATTACGCTGAACGATGTGATGGAGATCATCATGGGTCCGGGCGTCTTCGGCAAATCGGATGAGGAGCCGTCGTTGGTGCGCAAGACGCGGAACACGTGGGTGATCGACGGACGCGCCTCGCTTGACGAGATTAACCGCGAACTGGGCGTCGAGCTCGAGGCCGAGGACGCGGACCGCCTCTCGGGCTGGGTCGCGTTCCATGCCGAACGCATTCCGCACGTCGGCCAGCAGATCGAGGCGCAGGGCTGCCGTGCGACGATCCTGAAGCGCCGCAAGCACCGCGTCACGTCGGTGAAGCTCGAGGTGCTCGCCTACCCGGAGACCGACAGTGACGAGGAGCTCCTCGCGGAAACGGACGAGGCGGTCGAGAAGACTGAGGAGGAGAACCGCTGATGGTCACGTTCCTCCTCATCGTCGCGACCGTCGTCGCCCTTGCCTCCTCCGCCTTCTGCGCGGGCGCCGAGACCGCGTTCATGTCCGTGAGCCGCGGCCGCATTACGCACCTCGCCCGCGCGGGCAGCGTCGCCGCGACGCGCGTGCAGGCCGCGCTCCGCGAGATGAACGTGACGCTGACGACGCTCCTCATCGGCAACAACCTCTCCAACGTCGCCTTCTCGTCCGCCGCCGCCGCACTCGGCACGCGGCTCTTCGCGCATTCGCCGGCGGGGCACGCGGGTTGGACCGTCGCGTCCGCGTTCACGGTCCTCTACCTGAGCGAGTTCCTGCCGAAGCTCTTCTGCTCGACGCGTCCCCTCACGCGTAGCCTTGCGCTCGCCGCGCCGTTCCGCGTCTTCACGCTCGTGCTCTCGCCGCTGACGCGCTTGGCGATGGCGATCACGGGGCTTTTCATTCCGAAGGGTGAGACGAAGGAGCGCGTCACGTCCAAGGATTTGCTGCGCATCCTTCAGGACCGCAAGGACGGCGTCAGGTTGACTGATTTTGAGAGCGCGCTCATCTCGCGCATTCTTGTCATGCGCCGCAAGGGGGAGTTCATAACGGTTGAGGGCATCCTCCGGGCACTGGATGAGGAATAGGGTGTCCCCGGAGGGGGGGGCTTCTTAAACGGCGCCCCAACGGGGCCGCCGCCGCGCCGAATCGCCTCTCCAGCCCTTGTCCTGGTCGTCCTGGTTGTCCTGGAGGTCCTGTACAACGGCCGCTCAACGCGGCTTCGTTAAGAAGGCGTTGAAAGGCCCTCAAATCGCGGCTTCTCAAACGGCGCCCTCTTCCCGCGGCCCTCTCTTTGCTATAATATCGCCATTATGATCGCCACCATTCTGCTTGCCGCCGCGTTGACGAATGTCACCGGCATTGTGACCTTTGAGCGCGCGACGTTGCCGTTTGTCTTCATGACCGACAACCAGGGGACGCATTGGCGCGTGGCGATGGAATCGGGAGAACGTCCGAATGTCAAGGTTGGCGATCTCATCTCGGCGAAAGGCGAGCCGGAAGATTCGATCAAGCGACGCCTCAGGGCCCGCGAGGTATCGGTCACGGGAAACGATCTCGCCAAACTTCCGCCGCCGCGTGTCGCGACCATTACCGAGATCTTCGAAGAGGTCATGCCCTACGGCGGCACCCCGTTGTATGGTAGCGTGATCGTCACGGAAGGCCTGGTGCGCGACATCAACCGTCGCCAGATGACAACGCAGCTATTGGTCGGTGAGGGCGACTACAACTTGCAGGTCGAGGTCCCGTGGGTGCTGGAGGAGGCCTTACCCTCCGAGTTGATCCAAGGTGCCACGGTCCGCGTGACCGGCAACCTCGCCTACACCTCGATTGAGAATCTCGAAGAGGGCGTCTTCGGACGCGCCGAGAACATCGAACTTATTCCCGTCTCAGGAAAGAACATTGAGGTCGTCAAGCGCGCACCATTCTGGACCGCCGAGCGACTGATGCTCGTCTTGGGCGGCATCGGTGTGTTCACGCTCATCATCCTCGCGTGGGCGGTCACTTTGCGGCGGATGGTCGCCAAGCGGACGCGCGAACTCGGGGAGTCGATTCGCGAGCGTGAGACCGAACGAATCGAAGCGGATGCCGCGCGGCGGGAACGCCTGCGACTGGCGGCCGACCTCCATGATGGCTTCCAACAGTATCTCGCTGGCGCCATGTTCCGTCTGAAGGCTGCGATTAACTATCTGCCGAAAGAGGCAGAGAAGAGCCGTGATCAGCTCGCGAAGGTACAAGACGCCCTGCAGCATACCCAGAACGGACTGCGTACGACCCTCTGGGCGATGAATGAGGAAAGCGAAGGACCGGAGTCCCTGATGGATCTCTTCCGCTTTACGGCCCGTCGCATGGGCCACTGGGATGGCGTTGTCGACATCGCCGCGGAAGGGGAAGAGAAGAAAGTTGCCAGAAAGAGCGCAGGAACGCTTCTTTTGATCATGCAGGAAGCCGTCGGCAATGCCCTGAAGCACGGTAAGGCCCAACATGTGCGCGTACGTCTCTCTTTTAACGAAAAATGGCTAAATATGTCCATTATTGACGACGGACAGGGCTTTGCGCCTGAATTTGCAAATCGCCCCGTCGGCGCGGGGTCTCCATCGGGCGAATCAAAAACCGCACAAAATTCGCGGTATTCAGCCGATTTTGGCACGATTTCGCTCAACACCTCGGTCTTGAGTAAGGCCGGTCATTATGGCATGGCCTCGATGGAGCGCCGCACCAATGAACTGGGCGGCAAGCTAGAGGTTTGGTCCAAGGGTGGCCTGGGCACCAAGTTGGTCTTCACGATCCCCTATACTGTGGCCTAGCGGCTTCTCAACCGCCTCTCCAGCCCTTGTCCTGGTCGTCCTGGTTGTCCTGGAGGTCCTGTACAACGGCCGCTCAACGCGGCTTCGTTAAGAAGGCGTTGAAAGGCCCTCAAATCGCGGCTTCTCAAACGGCGCTCCAACGCAATTTCGTTGGATCGTCGTTCAACAGGACCCCCAGGACCCCCAGGACCCCCAGGACAGCGGCCACAGGGCCGCCGCCGCGCCGAACCGCCTCACTGTCTTCCCCCAAATGGGGAGAAATCGACAGCCAATCTTGCGCTTACCTTCCCCCGCATGGGTGAAATTTTTTTTCATTTCCCCCTTGCGGGGGACAACAAATTTTGGTATAGTTCGAATTGTCGAAGAAAGAAGAGGAGCAAAACACTATGAAAAAACTACTCATTGCGATGACGGCAATTGCGTCGTTGGCCTTTATTTCAAAGGCTGAAGCGATCAATAGCGGTACGACGTTTGAAAATTATGCCGGTGATTTCGGCGCTGATAAGGACGACCGCGGTGGCAACAATGGTACCTTCTGGTACACCGCTGGTTCGCAGTCCGAATGCGGCACACTGACGAACATCAACTATACCGCGACCTACTCTGGCGATCGCCCGGCGATTGCTCGGGGTGCGGCGACCGCGACCGCTCTTGCCGTTGAGGCAGAGCAGCGTCTCGAGCGTGGTATCGCCAACTACTCGGGTGGTTTTGCTCCGCAGGACATCGGCTCTGGCATCTACTTCGACACGATGGTCCAGTTTACTGCTACCGATATTGCGCCGACGCCGTCGCAGGATGATAAGCTGATTGTTTGGCTCTATGGCTCTGCGGATGTGGACAGCGCCTTTGGCATCAGAACGAATCTTGTCGTGACGGCTGGCTACCTTGGAACGGGGAATGTCGATGTTACGCTCAAGCATTATTTGAATACCAACGAGAGCATTGTCGTTGAGCCGAACTCGTGGCACCGTCTTACGATCAAAGCCATCAGCGACATCGGCGCTTCTACATCGCAAGTTGCGGGTTTTGTGGTCTTCATTGATGGTGTCGCAGTTACCAGCACTGAAGACAAGGCCAATGCCGATGCAAATACAGTTTTCAAGAATCTGAGCTCTGTTGGTGCGAAGTGGAACACGCTCAATGCACTCTTTCCTTCTTTGGTTGCGGCCGGCAACAACAATTGCCAGACGCTTTCCGCTGTTGCCCTGGAAGGCACGGGTATGATTGACGATATTTCGTTCACCTCCGAAGCTCCGCGTTTTGCGAAGGATGCCGCGGTCTTCACGCTCAAGTGGGATGATGGCGTCGATACCCTCTCTTATTCGGTTAATGATGGTGCCGCTATCACGGTCGACACTTCGCTTGCGGCGCAGGCAGTTGACATTACGATTGAACGCGCTGGTACGACGGTTGCGGTTGCGGCCACGTATAAGAGCGGCTATCAGGCTGGTGTGTGGACAACTTCCAACGCGAATGCCACTCTGAACGAAACGACCTGGACTGTTAATGATGTTTCGGTTGGTACGGTTGTCTCTCAGCAGGCTCTGTTTGAAGTTAATGGTATGGCCTATGCTAATTTCGCGGATGCACTGAAGGCCATGGGCGATACCGGAACAATTAAGGTTCTTGCAAATGTCGACATGTCTGCGGCTTCGGATGCAGTGAATCAGTACATCAATATTGAGGAAGGCCAGAACCTGGTTCTTGATCTGAATGGCAAGACCATCAAGGCTGGTAATCGTCGTGCTGCTTCCATTGTAGTGTATGGTTCGCTTACGATTACCAATAGAAGTGAGACGGTTGGTTGCATTGAACCTTTCCAGGAAGAAGCGACGGCCATTGAGGTCAACCTTGATCAAGAGGTCGCGGGTTCGCTTGTTGTCTATGATCGCTGCAAGATCATGGGCCCGATTGACATGCAAAAAGGTTCGGCGAGCCTTGTCGGCGGTATCTTCTTTGATCCTGACTACGCGGCGGAAGGCGCCCCCTTCTATTTGAATTCGTATGTCGCTTCTGGTTCGGCTGCTACCTACTCGGGTGACCAGTACTTCACGGTTGCTTCCGCTTCCACTCCGGAACCAGAACCTGGATCGACATATAAGCTGACGATTCCGCAAGTTGATAACGCGACGGCGAAGGTAACCAGCGAAGGGACGGAGATACCTGAATCTGACTGGACTGCTATTGCCGCGGGCACGGTGGTAACGGTAACCTGGACGGCTGCGGAGGACTACAAGATTACGGCTGGTGCTACCGAGGAGATCACGATGGATGGTAACAAGGAGGCTACTGCCCCGACGGTGAAGGCGATTCAGTACGCCACGGTGGTGATTACACAGGTTGAACACTGCACGATTACCGTCAAGAATGGGAATGCGGATGTTGCTACGGATGACCAATTCGACATCGACGATAAGGTAGACCTAACCGTAACTCGCACGCCAGCTGCAGGCTACGTACTCGATAACTGCGCGGCTGAGGAGGTCCTACGCCTTGACGAGGCTAAGACATACGAGATTACGGCTGCGGTTAAGCCAGTTTCGTCCGGCAAGACTTATCCGACCTATATCCCGGCGGGTGCTTCTGAGGCAACCAAGGCGAAGTTCGACGCATGGTCGACGAGCAAGGCAGGCGGCGATCGTGATACTGCGAGCGCCAATATGGAAGCGTTCCTCCTGAATGTCGCGCCGGAAGCTGCGGCTGTGGCAGCCGAAAAGGCTAACTTCAAGGTCACGGCGATCACCGTCAATGCCGATGGCTCGGTGACAGTGACGACTACTACAGAGAACAGCAGCAAAGAACCATACAACGGCACGGTGAAGGTGAAAGGCAAGGTCAACCTTACCGATTCCAATGCAACCTGGGTCGAGAAGAATGCTACGCACAAGTTCTTCAAGGCCTTCTTGGAGGTCGAGTAAGCCGGCTTGAGCTAAAACAGCCAACAGCAACCCGCGGTTCTGCCGCGGGTTGTTGTTTTTTAAGAAAGACCCGGGACCAGCTTATCAATCCGCTAGAAAAAGCAGGGAGAAGCCGCATTTGCCTTTCAGTCAATGGGAAGATACTGAAAGCCGACTGCGGCTTCGGACTCGACCGCTCGAAAAGCTCAGATGCACTTTTGCTCAGATGCTCAGATGCCGAGGTCAGTCAAGACCGCGCAGCGGTGTTGACTGACCGAGTACAGTGGAATCTCGTTTTCGTTTTCTAATGCCAATAAATTTGATATACTTTGCGCCAGAAAGGTCATAATGATGAGCCCGTTAATATTCCGCCACCAAACTGGAAGGGAGGTGCGAAATGAGCGAAGAATATATTCCTCAGATCTTTATGGCGGCTTTGTCTGGAGGGAAAAAGGTTGATTGCTATTTCACCAACGGAGCCGTCAAGCGCTTCGATGTCAGTATCGCCATCCGACTTGGCGGCGTCTTTGCACCGTTGAAGAATCAGGATGTGTTTGAGCGATCCATGCTGGTTTATGACGGAGTTCTCGCTTTTGACTTAACAGGCCGACGTGAACCCTATGAGATGGTGGACATCTGTGCTGATATAATTTATGAGCAAGGCACCGATGTTGTGGTGTCGGCGGCCTGATAGCAGCGGGCAGCGGAGAGACAGCGGCTGGCCATGAGCCGACTTGGGGCTGCTCGTGAGGGCACGAGCAGTACGGTATCGCTTGAGGGCACCCCCGCGTGAGTCACGCCGGGTACTTTGCCCTCGTCCTGGTGTCTTGGCGTCCTGTCTAACCGCTCTCCAATGCAACTGCATTGGCGGGTGGTTGGTCGCTCCTTGTACAAGGGCTGTTCAACCGTCTGCCAACGCTGTCGACAACTCTGTTAGTAAGTCGTTGAAAAGAGGGTTGATAACACCTCGGCAAACAGTCAATTGGTTGTTTACTCCATTGCCCTATTGTGGTATAATTCTCAATGTCTTACTGTCGCCTGTTCTGATCAAACGGGCACAAGGCAATGAGACAAACTATAGTTGAAACACTCATCGATGAACGTGCAATAAGGCATTGTGTACGTATGAAACTGCGACACGCCGTCAAGAGGGCATTGTCGACTGTCTGTTTTATGACAGCCGGCGCTACTCTTTTTTCTTTGCCCTTTTTCAGTGCGCGCGGAGAGGAGTACGTCGTCATTGATGCTGCCGAGGCCGCGAAGATTGGCGCAGCCGCCGGCGGCGATGAGATCCGTCAGATTGATAATGGGGACAGCACACTCGACATAGTCCATCTCTTTACCTCGACGGGAACGTCGATGTCCTTTACTGTTCCGGCGGAGAATATGATCAAGCCGGGTACGTTCCGTCTGTTGATCGTCGGCGGCGGCGGCAGTGGCGGTGGCGACTGTGGCGGCGGTGGCGGCGCTGGTGGTCTGATCTACCTGGATAACCTTTCGGCCGCTTCCGCTGTTGTTAATGTCGGTGCTGGTGGAGCTGCGACGACCAGTAAGGAAATGGGCAAGGACGGCAGCCCCACGACCATTCAGTTTGGCGGTACGACCTATACGGCCCTTGGTGGCGGCGGTGGTGCCTGGTGGTCGGGCACAAATGGCCGCAGTGGTGGTTCCGGTGGCGGTGCCGTGCAGGGGAACGGAAATGGTTCCGTAGGCGCTGCCCAGCAGCCGACATCAACGTCGGGTGGCTATGGTAATGCTGGTGCGACGAGCGCGGTTAACAACGCGGGCGGCGGTGGCGGCGGCGCAGGCGGCGCGGGTAATACTGATGGCTCGGGCGGCCCTGGCATGGCTTACGACATTTCCGGTGAAACCACGTACTATGCTGCAGGTGGCGGCGGTGGTTGCGATGGCACGCGCAGCACGAGCGTGGGCGGCAGCGGCGTGGGCGGTAACGGCTCTCATAACGGAAGCAAAGGCGCGACGGACGGTGTGGCCGGTACGGGCTCTGGTGGCGGCGGTGATGGCGGTGGCAACCTGGGACAGGGTTCCTATACCTCACGTTCTGGCGCGGGTGGTAGCGGTGTTGTGATTCTTCGTTACACTGTTGAGACTTCGCCGATTCGCTCGACGGGTGCCATCCGTAAGCAGGTAGGCGATGACACGGTGCTGATCTTTACGAATGTCAATGAGGCGTGCTCATTTACACTCGGCGGCACGGCGCAGGCTCGGATTCTCGCCGTTGGCGGCGGCGGTGCCGGTGGTAGTGGAACCTACGCAACGACTAAAGGTGCTGGTGGTGGTGGCGGCGCTGGCGGTATGATAGATACGAATGGTGTCGTTCTTGCGGCAGGCGTTTATTCAGTAGTCATTGGTAAGGGTGGTGCTGCAGCTGCAGATGTTGAGGATCTGTACGAAGGCGCAGACGGTGATCCGTCGTACATTTCAATAAATGGAAATGACGTAATACGCGCATATGGCGGTGGCGGCGGTGGCGCTGTGGGGGCTGGCCGTGATGGTGGTTGTGGCGGCGGTGGTTCGAAGGTTTCAGGAACTAAGGCAGGTGTTGGCGGTTCGGCCCTGCAATCGTCGTCCACGTTTGGCGGTTATGGTTTTAATGGCGGCTCTAGCTCGACGAGTCGTGTCGGTGCCGGTGGTGGCGGTGCGGGGGCTGTGGGTTCGGCTTCGTCGACAACCGGCGCCCAGGGAGGCAATGGCCGTATCAGTGACATTACCGGTGAGCAAGTGTACTATGCTGGCGGCGGCGGCGGTGGCATGTTTACAACTACTGTTTATGAAAGCCTTGGCGGTCTTGGCGGCGGTGGCAATGGCGGTAATAATGATGCTGCGGCTACGGCTGGTGTGGATGGTCTTGGTGGCGGCGGTGGAGGCTGCAACGCAGATACTGTGGGTGGTGCTGGCGGCAGCGGTATTATTGTCGTTCGTATTTCTTCTGTGCTTGACGGTCCTATTGCAAAGCCGGCCTCTGCGAGCTTCGTTTTTGATGGTGAAGATCACACCTTGATTCCGCAGATGGATTTCGCCTACACGATTACCGGCACGGCCAGCGCGACGAATGTTGGCGACTATCACTTCAAGGTTGAATTGAAGGACGGTTTTTGTTGGAATGGCGACCCTGCCGATACCGATCCGGTGGAAATCAGCTGGTCGATAACCAAGGCGCCCAACGCGATTACCGATCTTTATCAACCCAATTGGCTCACGGGCGAAACCCCCTCTACGCCTACTTGTCATGTCGATTTCGGCACGCCGGTTTACACATATTCGACCGAGGAGAATGGCGAATATGTCGCGCTCGACCTTGCCAGTCTCGGCCGCGGCGAATATTGGGTAAAGGCTACCATCAAGGAAACGGCCAACTATGATGGCGCCGAAGCCAAGGCGTCGTTCCGCGTTGTCGCCGGCCCTTCCGAATCGTTCGTATACCGCACGTCTTTCGCCGTCGCTGGCACGGACGGAACTTCGACGCTGACGAATTTTCCAGTGCTCCTTCGGCTCGATAAGAGCAATGTAGGCTTTGATTATGCCGAAATCAGGCAAGCGCGCGATGCTGGCGAATTGAGTTTTGCTGATAATACCGGGGCGTATTTGCCGTATGAAATCGACACGTGGAATGAAAACGGCGAATCGCTCATTTGGGTAAGGCTGAACGAGCTGTCGCCGTTGGGCGCGACTATTTCGATGTATTGGGGTCTGCGCGATGGCTATTCTGTCGAGCCGAATAATCCGCAGGCCGTCTGGACCGATTTTGCCGGCGTTTGGCACATGAACGAGGTGATACTCGCGGGCCGCGCCAGTTCGACCAAGTCGTCCGATTCCACCGCCGGCAAACACGATGCCACCCCGGTAAAAGGCACGAACGGTAATTTGACGCAAATGGTTTCTACGAATGCGGTGGTCGGTCTCGGGCGCGTCAACAGTTCTGTCAAGAGTTGCTTGAATGGCAACCGCCTCGCTACCGGCTCGCCTTTCAATCTGGGTTCCAAGTTCACTTTCTCGGGCTGGTATCGCTTTTCTGGAGTTGATAGCGGAACCCACCCGCGGCTGGTGGGCAATAAGAAAGGAAATAAAGCTCCTGGTTGGAGTATCGAGGCGGCAGCCGGCAACGCCGAACTCTTGTATGTTCGAGCCAATCTTAGCGATCCGACTTCATACATCAATAAAAACGACAACCTTTATAACGATTGGGTTTACCTTTCTTTCGTTTTCGACGGCGACAAGTCTACGCTCTATTCGAACGGACGCTACGTGAATACGGTAACTATCAATCCGGTCGCCGATGCGGAAGAGGGGATGAACCTTTGCTTCGGCGCCAATGCCGATGGTACGGAATATTCGCTTAACGGTAGTTACGACGAGTTGCGTATCACCCGTGACGCGCTTTCAGCGGATTGGATAAAAACCGACTACGAGCAAATGGGCGGCGGCCGCGCGCCCACACACGGGCCGATCTATGACGGCAGGGTTGCGCGTAACGGTTGGAAGGTCCTGCCGTCTCTCTCCAAGGCGAACTGGGACGAAGGAGAAGAGGCCGCGACCTATGAAGTTGGTGAGCCGCTCCTGGGTACGCCTTCGGTCAGCTTCCGCATCATGCCGACGGGCGTCGAAACCAATGAGATGCCGACGGTTCGTGGCAACTATCAGATTGTTTTCACCGTTCCCGCGGCGGAGGACGGCAGCTACGATGGAATGGAATACGCCATTGATTTCGCGATTGTTGACCATAGCCCTTATACGTCCGTCGGCGGTCTTAACGGTGATTCCGGTCGCGTCTTGCTCATGAATCGTGATCGAAATAGCAAGTGCCCCGTTGATCGGCAGGGATATTCGGATACGTCTACGAAGCAGTCGACCTTCTGGGAATACCTCAATGAGACTCCTTACTCTGGGATTGGTGATAATAATCTTCAGGATGGTACGGAGTTTATCCTGTGGACAAAGGGCTACGGAAGCAAACTCTGGTACCTTGCGAATTGCCGCCACGGTAATACATTCCCGCAGGACGATGACGCTCCGCTACTTGGATATCAAAACTACCTGAGTTGGTCCGAGGACTCATACTCGTATTATCGTCGTACGCTTCTTGCTTCACGTGAAGGTGTCGGTCATTGTGTTATGCAGAACACAACGGATGCAGCGGTGTATTCGTCGTGTTATGCAGATGGCATTGGCACTATCTATTTCGATGCTGTTAATGGATGGACAAATAATGTCGGTGGAACCTATTGCCTGGTTGTTGAAGTCGCGACAAATGTAATTGGATCTGCACTTGCACCTGCAGATGAGAACATTTGGGAAGAACATCTAATATATGACGAGGGCACCGTTGATCCTGAAAGTGGTGAAGTGACCCCGAATGTGATTGGCGCTTATACGAACTGGTACGAGAAGGCGGATTGGAAGCCTGTTCGTATGTTCTCTTTAAAGATGGATGGTACGGCTGCCTTTGAAAAGCTTCCTGCTACTGAGGAGCTTGATCTTGACATTGTCAATGGCGGAACAATCAGTAATTTCTTCCGCGTGTACGTGCCGCTGAACTACAGAATGCCAGCTCGTTTCCGCATTCGTCGCACGAGTATTGACCCCGCGAAGGCGGCGGATGGAAACGCCCTCATCCTCATCGACAACATCATCGCCTCTTATCCGACGATGCGTGCTGATCTGAGCTCGTATGGTATCTTCGACGAGTCCAAGGGCGGTAAGCAGATCCTCGGTCAGGAAGCGGCCTGGGTGACGCCGTTCCCGTCCATTGGCGATGATTCCGTCCTGGCGCGTGCGAAGCCGGAGTACTACGTGAACGGTGCGGATACGAATGCCGACACGAGCGCGTTCGTGACGGCGGCGAAAATACATTACCGCTGGCGTTATCTCGATCAGAAGTTCGGCGCGTGGAAGATGTCCAGCCTCGATCCCAAGAACGACTTCAAGGCGGTCAAGCCGCTTGAACTCCCGTCCATTCCGGGCGATATCGAATACTGGTACGAGACGAACCTCCAGACGCCGTTCTATCAGTACGTCGACTATTCGGGTACCAACCTCGGCGTTCCCGGCTATACGGAAGAGATCCTGATCGTCACCAACCGTGCGTCCGGCGTCAAGTTCGATAGCCAGGGCACCGATTGGTTCGTCCGTCTCCGCGAGGGTAAGAGCGACTATGAGGCGCTGAACCTCATCGTCCGTCGTTTCAATCCCGAAGGCACCGAGGTCGGTGTGACGAACGTGGTCGAGATGGAGCTCATCGGCAACCACGTCTGGCGCGGTTATCTCCAGACGCTTTCGAGCTCGGTCGGTTCTCTCCTCTTCAAGGTCGAGGCCAAGAACCTCCAGGAACCCGGTTCGAAGGAGTGGAAGGAGAACGTCGCTTACTGGCGCAATTCCGAAGAGATCACGACGCTCCCGGTGAGCGGCACGCTGGTGGCCAGCTCTGAAGAAGAATGGACGCCGATGCCGTGCGATGCGACCACGGGCTACCTCCTTTTCCAGATCGATGACTCGACTCACTCGCTGACGATCGTCCATGCGGACTACCAGAACTTCAACGCGTGGAACGACGCGAATGAGAACGGACTCTTCGTCGGCAGCTCGACGGAAGACGAGGGCAAGGCGGGTGCCTCCCCGAAGGCGATCGAGTGTTCCGAGTCCTTCAACGAGTGGGTTGACATGCCGGCGACGAACGAGCACTGGCAGGAAACCTTCACGACGACGGTCGCTCAGGAATATCCCGATTATACGACCTTCCCGTCCACCACCACCCCGAACGGATGGAACGCGGGCCAGGGTCAGCTCGTCTACGGTCTCTATAAGGACAAGGACAGCGGCCGTGCGCTTCAGATGGCGGGTCAGGGCTTCGGTTATCTACAGTTTGTTGACGCGGCGGAAGCTCCGCGTGGCCTCGAGTCGATCAGCTTCACGGCGCGTCTGGCTCAGTCCATCAACTTCAGCGACTTCGCCTATTACGACGCCGAGTCGAAACTGGGTTTGCACGACTATACGTTCAACGCGCGTACGGCGTTCGACCTGAACGGCTGCAATGACTTCACGGGTAATGCGTCTCTCTCGCTGATCGCCTATTATCGTCCGGGTAAGGGCTGCTACGAGTTCCGTTATGAACAGCAGTACGCAGCCAAGAGCACGGGCGAATCGCTGACGGGCAAGATCGGCGGACCGAAGAAGCAGGGTCAGGTTCTTTCGCTCTATCGTTGGTCGTACGACAAAGCCACGGGTCGTCTCAATACGACGCTTCTCGGGTCGTTGACGAACACGACGGGTACGGCGAATGCATTCGATCATCCTAGGTGCGAGGGCACGTCCTACAACTACCAGCCGATGTACATCTCCGTCTCCAATAGTGCGGATGGTGTGACTTGCATCATGGCGGGTGTCTGCCGCACGGGCATCAAGGCGACGGATACGCTCTCGACGATGGCGGCCAAGGAGTTCTATAACGTCTGCTACCGTGACAAGAGCGCGCAGCGTCTGACGAGCGGCACCTACGGCGTGTTGTCCGCGAACTGCAACGGCCAGTTCATCAAGCCGTACAAGTTCTCCAAGCCGATTGCGTTCCTCTCGAACTTCACGGACGACAACAAGCCGTTCAACTCTTACACGAAGAACACGATTCCGTTCTATACGACGGATAAGACGGACTGCACGGTCGAACTCAATAATGACCTGTGGGTCATCCCGCCGGGTCGCATGGAGTCGTTCAACGAGTCCGTCTCCCAGTGCGGTGTCCGTGCGCTCAAACCGACCCAGGAGCTGAACATCTACACCGGTACGGCCGGCAAGACGGACTGGACGCTTCTGGCGAAGACCTCGTTCGACAGCTTCGGTACGTCCAAGCCCGTCAACTTCAACCTGTACACGACGAAGGACTGCTCGGTCAAGATCGCCGCGGCCGGTTCGCTTGCCGATCTCCGTACGGACCTCATCATCGACGACGTCGTCCTGAAGCAGTGGCGTGGCGACGACTACAAGAACAAGGACAAGATGGTGAAGTACATCCCGCACTGGCAGGAGCCGTCGGACATCAAGGGGCACACCAACTTCACGTTCACGTCGTGCTGGATCAAGAACGAGAGCATCCTCATGTCGGCCAAGCGCACGATTCCGGGTACGCCTTGCGCGATCCAGTCGCCGCTCTTCGACGGCAACTACAACCGCGGTCTCGGTCTCGGCATGTTCTCCTTCAACTACGAGAACGCGCAGGAGAACGTCAACCTGATCCTCCAGATTGCGACGAACGTGGCCTATGACGTTGTCAATAACATCGACAATCTCGACACCAACACCTGGGTGTACGTCACGAACTTCACCTTCACCGCGGCCGACAAGGCCAAGGGCGTCCGCAGCGCTTACGTCGGTCACCATGGCGTCAAGGGCGTGATGCGTCTTGTGATGGATCCGATTGTCGTCGACAACGTCAGGAACACGACGGACACCGCGAAGTTCGGTGAGATTTACATTACCGACGTCTTCTGCCGCGACGAACCCGTCCTCGACAGCGGCAGCTGGTGGGGCTGGAACCTTCGTACGCTCGGTGTCGACAACAGCGGCAAGGACTCGGAGCATCGCATGTACCTGCCCGACTTGACGACGGTTGCGTCGAAGCTCGGCCTTTCGCTCGCGCTCAACAACTCCGTGAAGGACGGCGTGGATGACCGTGACAACCAGACCTACCTCCAGCACGTCCCGTTCCTCCAGACCCCGACGTTCACGTCGAACATCGTGGGCGAGGTGACGTTCCGTGCGCGTAAGTACAATCCGTCCGACAAGCAGCCCGCGTATCTCGCGCTCTTCGGTTCGAAGACTGGTGACGAGAACGGCAAGTGGGACCGTCTCGAGATTCCGGACAATGACCTTGGCGTCTTCATCATCTCCAACGACACCTTCTCGACCTACTCCTACAAGACCGAGCCGGGTCAGGCCTACAACGCCTTCCGCCTCGCGGTCACGGGTGTGGAGGACGTGACGGATCCGCATATGTCGAACGCTCTCCCGAAGGGCTACGACCAGCCCTACCGCGTCCTCATCGACGAAGTCCTCGTCTCTGAGGCCGTCCGTGCGCGTGTCGCGTTCCGTCACGTCGGCGCGTTCCGCCACGATCTGATGGGCACTGGTTTCGTACCGGATGTCCCGAGCGAGAAGGAGCAGCCGATGTGCAACGAGAGCTGGGGCGTCGAGTGCGAAGTCTACGCCGCCCAGCTGCCGGACGAAATCGACTTCTCGCGCAATCCGCGCGTCCGCCTCTGGTGGTATGCGGGCGAGTATCCGTGGGGCTTCGAGAGCTGGAAGACGAACAAGCTCGCGAAGAGCGCGTGGCTTGCCCGTGCGACGGGCACGAACCTCGTCTACCGCTCGAGCTATCAGACGGCGCAGGACGCGGTCATTCCGATGTCCACCGCCCCAGGCACGGTCGTCCAGTACATGCTCGAGGTCGAGTACTATCAGGTCGGCGCGTCCACTCCGCTGACGAACTATCTCTCGTCGGCTGACTGGTCAACGCCGTCGTGGTACAAGCCGGTTGATCTCAACCGTGACCACGGCTATTCCGACTTCTCCGCCTATAACATCCTTGATACGGTCGCCCCGCACTGGGCCTGGATCAACGAGGTGAACATCTTCGGCGACTACGACCGCAACTACGACAACGTCGACAAGAACAAGCAGTTCGTGGAAATCGCGGTTCCGGCGGAAGCCGACATCACCGGTTGGAAGGTCACCTTGCTCGAGCCGCAGAAGGGAACCGATTCGGTCATCACGAACGTCCTCGGCGTGTTCGGCGCGAAGGAACTCGAGCCGAAGAAGCCGGGTCTGCGCAACATGGCCTCCAACATGGTCTTCCGCGTTCTCGCGTGCGAAAGCGCGCGTTCGTCCAAGACGCTCAGCTACGATGACGGCACGCTGGACGGCGTCTGGTCCGCGGATTATCCGACGACGGTCTTCACGGCGGCTGGCGAGATCTCCGCGATCAATCCGATCGGCTTCCAGCTCATTCGTGCGAGCGGCATCCTGGAGCATGAGATCGTGACGATCGGTACGAACTGGTGGAACGACCTCGAGTACTATCGTGACCAGTATCATCCGTCGAACACGGTGAACTATCTCAACAAGCACATGGCCGGCTCTTCGTTCACCTATGTCGGTGACGATGACGGCGGCCTTGCGAATTCGCTCGGCGTGATCAACGAGCGCGGCCGTACGACGAACGTCTGGACGCGTGCGATGCACCACACGCCAGGCAGCATCAACGAGGGTCAGAATATCGATCCCGACCATCCGACGCCGAACGGCTCGAGCGTGCTCATCTACGCGAACCTCGACATGAACACCGGCCACATCTATCAGACGGTCGGCGAGGGCGTGAACACCAATGGTTCTCTGATCATCGCCATCCCGAAGGGCTCCGAGCGCGGCACGAACATCACCTATCGCGTCGATCCGTGGTTTGTCATCGGCACGGTCACGACCAACGGCAAGGAGACGGTTTCCCGTGCGCTCGCCGAACCTCGTACCTATCAGGTGACGGTCGGCGTCGGCGCGTCCAATAATGTCACGGTTGTCGCGAGCGCGAAGCTGAATGACAGGCTTGTTGACCTCGGCCTTGTGGACGACAACAAGTATAAGCCAGCGGTCGTCGACTGGCTTGTGAAGGGCGAGGACGCCTATGGCAATCCGTGGGCGAACTACGGCGATGACGAGGTGCGTCTGGCGGACATCCTCCGTCTCGATGACACGGTTGTCACCAACATGACGCTCACGCAGATGTATTGGCTCGATATGGATCCGACGGTCGGCAATCTCGCGCTCAAGGCGGGCTTCTCCAGTCCGGCGCTCCCGAAGATCCGTGAGAACTTCTCCGGCCACACGGTGACGAACATCCAGCTGGCGGTCAAGATGATGATCACCAACCGTACGGAAGACGTTTCTGACACCAACGGCTACGGCAAGGCCTGGACGCCTTACGTGCTGCGCGGTCTCGAGCCGGGTTCGCTGTCCTGGGACTACTCCGACACGGCGGAGTGGGGCTGGACGAGCGTCACGTTCAAGGTGACCGGCATCCTTTGGAACGGCCTAACGAGCGAGAGCAATCCCGAGCAGTGGATTCCGCTGCGCTGGTTCGTGTTCAAGCCCGATTCCTTCTATCAGCCCGGGGAGGAGAAGGCGTTCACCTCCGAGATCGAGCTCATCGATCCGTACGGCACGGAGACGCCGGGCTACGGTGCGGGCTGGTATGACTGGGTGCGCGAGCACGGTCCGACGCCGATCTACTATTCCTGGTCGCTCGATACGCGTCTGAAGCCCTTTGGCATTGAAGTATTGAAAAAGAACAATTACTATGACTTCGAATAAGAAGACAGTGATTCTGGTGCTGGTGGTCCTGGCCGTCTTGCTCGGCCTGGTCTGCCTGCTTTGCACCAAGGTGCTGCGCGGCGAGAAAGAGCCGACGCAGGTGAAGTACGATGATCCCGTGCAGGCTCGCATGCACGACGAGACGTACGTGGCGAAGCTGAACGAGCAGCTCGCGTCGCGCAAAGAGATCCTCAAGGGTCTTTCGGCGGCGAAGACGAAGCTGAACGCAGCGAAGGCGAAGCTCGAGGAGGCGAAGAACGCCAAGGCCTCGGACGAGGAGATCGCCAAGTTGAGCGCCGAAGTCGCTGCGTGCAACGAAGACGTCCAGGCTTGGGCCAAGAATTTCGAAAACAATCAGCGCCTTTCCGAGAAGATCGTTCGCGATCAGATGTGGAAGTCGGGTGCGGATCAGCAGCAGCTTCAGCAGAAGGGGAACTAAGATGACCATCAAGAACAAACTCCTGAAACTATTCACCCTCGCCGCGGGAATCACCGCAGGCAGCGCGGCGTGTGCCGCCGGAGGTGACATATTCGAGATTCGGCCCTGTACCCAGGAAGGTCTGGCCAGAGCTGCGTATGCGACCATCGACTCCCCGCTGACTTCAGGCGAATCGGTCTACTTCAAGATCCGCCTCATCCAGCGCACGATCGGCGCCGCGAATTCCGTGTGGAAAATCGAGCATATCGGTGCCAGTTCCCAGGTGGTCGATGACGCGCTTTATCCGTTGCAGGTCGGCATCTACGTGTCAGGCCAGCTCCGTTACGCCTCGTTGATCGATGCGACGTCCGATGCCACGACGGGCTTTACGGATCTCGTCTTCGAGTACAAGACGCGTGCGGGCGACTTCGCGCTCCCGATCGTTCTCGCGACGACTGACGGTCCCGCTTCGGATTCGGATACCTCGCTCGAGTATCTGCTCAACCCGGCGCGTACCGACAAATGGAGGATCGCGAACGACGCCGGCAACACCTGCAAGTTCTATTACTGGACGCCTGACCGCCCGGCCTCTTCCCCTGATGGCACGCGCATGACGGACTACTCGCTTGCGGACTGCGGCTTCTATGTGCAGACCATCGGCTTCGACAAGGAGTGGGAGTCCGAGGACTTCTGGCGCACAGTTCACCAGAACTCGTCCATCACAGTCGGCGGTACCCCGTCCCTTGAGGCTGCCGCGGCCCCTGAAGACGCGGTCACGCTCTATGTCTGGTCGATGGATGACAACGTGGTCAAGGTCCGTGGCGGCACGGTCCAGAACATGATCACCGGTTACGATGAGAGCAACAATCCCATCCGCACGTCCACGCAGGTCGGTACGGTCACCCTCGCGGGTGGCCAGCTGAAGGCCGACTTCGCAATTGAGGGCGTGACGGAAGGCGACAGCACGAAGCTCGTCCTCAGCCCGTGGGATCACTACACCTTCAAGACGGCGACGGGTGCCCGTATCGTCGACTACATCACCGTTCCCGTCAAGTGTATCGAGCCGATGCCCCCGACGGCCATTGTCGAGGCCGACCGCCTCGTTGCCTATGCTGACGGCAACTACATGACCTATGGTGCGCTCCTTTCTGTCTATCTCTCCCAGGCCTATCAAGATGGCCCCGTCGATGTCAAGATCAAGCCCTCCTTCGCGGATGGTGCGGCGGCTGACTGGGGTGATTACATCCGCTTCTCCACGACGCAGGACGAGGTGACGGCGCTGCCGCCCGGCGGTCCCGGCAACGAGATCACGGTCCGTATCCCGGCCGGCTCCACGGCCAAGCAGCAGATCTACGTCTTCTGTCTCCGCGGCGATTCGCACACCACGGGTACGTCCCGCATGGTGTTCACGCCTGAGGTCCTTGACGCAACGGCGGCGGCGGTCATCCACGAGGTGACGGCGGCCGGTATGGAAATCCGTGCGGCGGCTCCGGTCATCACGACGCCGGCCGAGGGCGCGAAGATCTCCGGCATCTGCGGTGACGAGATGCCCTTCATCGTCGCGGTGAGCGACACGTTCGCCGATTCCTCCTTCCAGGACACGACGGGCGCTTCCGGTTATAAGATCTACATCAAGTACCGCGGTTCCGACGCCTACACGCTGCTCGACGGCTTCTATTACGTCGGCGAGGGCAATGCGCTTTACCGCATGAAGGATGACGGCACGCAGACGGGCACGTACTTCGCCTCCACCGATCTTCCGATCATCAAGTACCCGGGTTCCGGCGAAGGTCTCGCCAGCGAGGTCTACGTCGTTTCCCCGCTGAGCGGCAAGAAGAGCGAGGTCGTCCACTTCGTCGCTGACATCAAGGAGGCCCGCACCTCCAACGTCGTCACGACCGACGACAAGAACGACATCTACTACGAAGGCGAGAAGGCGACCTTCCAGATCTCCATCTCCGAGAAGAACGACACGGGCAGCACGATCTACGCGTTCTTGCTCGCCAGCGACAACGCCGAGGCGGCCATGTTCAGCGCCACGCCGAACTTCGTGGTCTGCAACGACACCGATCTGACGAAGACGTCCGGTCTCGCGATCAACAACTACCAGGACAAGACGTCCGCCAGCAAGATCATGTTCCTCGACGGACTCAGCGAGGACGCGGGCGGTCTCAGCCTCACCTTCCAGGTCGTGCTCTGCAGCACCAAGAACTACGATCCGGCCAAGCGTCTCGCGGGCTATGATTCGAACTACCTGAACATTACGGTCTACAACCTCGAGCCGCAGATCACGCGTATTGAGATGAACGGCTTCGAGTCCGAGAGCGATGGCGCTGTGTTCCCGAACAAGGTCCCGAAGGGCATGACCCAGGAGTTCAAGGCAATCGTTTCCGATAAGGGCAAGTACGACCTGACCAACACTGCCGAACCGTTCCAGTGCAAGTGGACGGCGACGCTCGCGGGTGTCGGCGCGATCAAAAACGACGTGATCGCCGGCGATCCTTCCAAGAATCCGTTCTCCTATGACTTCCCGCGTGCGGGTGACTGGACGATCAAGCTCCAGGTCAAGGATAAGGACATGGAGGACTGGTCCGACGTCACCTACTCGGTCGGCGTCACCGTGCTCGATAACCCGCAGGTCGAAGTGATCGCTCCTGAGGCGCTCGTCGAGAACGACCACTCGGGCAAGATCCAGGTCCAGCTCAGCTACTGGGATCCGCTCTTCACGGGCAAGCTCAAGGTCCGTGTCACGGTCGAGGAGTACAGCCCGGGCCGTGCGAACCCTGGTGAACTCAAGCTGGACAGCAACTACTCGACCGGCGTCAACACGTATGAGGTCGAGATCGGCGATGCGCTTCCTGTCGATCTCATGATCGAGGCGATGGATGGTACGGAAGTCTCCTCGCTCTACGGCTTCGTCATCAAGACCGAGGTCATCTCGACCGACGTCCTGCCGACGTCCCACACGCCGGCGAACGAGTACTATGTTGAAGATTCTGCGCGTGTCCTCATCAACAACGTCGAGCCCGTCTGCATGGTCAGCCCGGCGGAGAACACGAACCGCTATGAAGTCGCGGGCGGCGTGGCGAAGAACCACGGCATCCGTTGGCAGGTCAAGAGCGACGTCGACGCCGATTTCGCGGGCATTCCGACGTTCAAGGGCATCAAGGTCAGCTTCTCGGGCTGCGCGAACGCGACCGAGTTCTTCGTGAACGAGTCCACGAGCGACACGTTCTATCCTGACTTCGGCTCCTCGCAGGGTGACCAGGACGTCGTCCTCACGATCGAGGATAAGGATGGCGGCTACCTGACCTGGACCTGGCAGTTCACGGTCACGCCTTCGAAGTTCCTCACGACGGTCTCCACCGGTCCGTCCGGCGGCACGACGACTTCCGCGCTCTCCCAGAAGTACACGCTCTGCGATGGTATCGGCATGGGCCACACCTATGTCGCCGACGCGATCTTCTCCTCCGCGCAGAACTTCCGCCTGAAGTGGAACTGCTCGAAGAACATCTACATGGACATCTACGGCTTCGGCTACAAGGTGGCCAGTCCGAACGACGACGGCACCCTCGATGGCATGGACATCGCCCTCGACCAGTACGGTTCGGCTTCTGCCGGCAGCACGGTCACGGATCCGTTCCACTACCCGATGGCCGACTTCAACCCGGACGACAAGGAAGAGGCCAAGAAGATCAAGGACTCTTACTTCTACTGCTGGATTCTCCACAGCGTCGGCGAGAGCGGCAATGGTGTCACGAGCTCGATTCTCGGCAACTCGATCGCCCCGGAACGTCCGGGCGTGGTCGGCACCGGTTCGGTGATGCTCCCGACGGAGAAGACCGAGGACGGCAGCTATCTCGACACGGTCGTCGAGGCCATCTTCGCGCAGGAATGGCTCCCCGCCGATAACCTCGGCGATATCAACCAGGACGGCGTCCCCGACGTCTTTGTCGTCAAGGATTGGAAGGGCGGCAAACTCATCAACCTCGTCTACGGCACGGAAGACACCGAGTCCGACCTCAAGGCTTTGAATGCCAGCAACCCCGACGACGACTACTTGCCGGGCGTCTTTGAGCAGGATGATATGGTCGCGCTCGTCGAGAATAGCAAGAACAGCTACGCGCCCGTAGGCGTGCCGTTCAATACGCGCCTCGAGCTGCGCGGTCTCGACGACGGCCTGAACGCGACCGATCTTACCGCATCCGACGTCAGCTTCAGCGAGGATGAGCAGAAGGCCTGGGAGGCCTTCGCGAATGCGAACGGCCTCGATGCCGATACGCCGGATCTCGCGATCTGGAGCCCGGAACCGCGCAGCGCGCGCTACTCGCGCATGGACCCGACCCTCGACGATACCGACGGCGACCGCTTCCCCGACGGCTGGGAATACTACTTCTGGTATCAGGCGCATGTTTGGGCGCCCGCCGGCAAGAGCAAGCCGCGCCAAGGCCAGCAGTTCGCCTTCGAGCGTTTCCGTGTGTTCAATATTCTCGTGGGCGAGGAAATTCCGGCCGCGGAAGTTGAAAAGCGCTTCAACCCCTGCGATCCGCTGCCAGCTAAGGATTATGCCGACCATCCCGATTTCGACAACGACGGCCTTTCCGATCTTGAAGAATTGGTGCTTGGCACGAACCCCTGCCATTGGGATACCGACGGCGATCATATGTGCGACGGCTGGGAGGTCATGTACGCGCTCGACCCGCTCAACGGCAGCAAGAACGGCAACCCCGACGGCGATTTCATGGCCTTCTTCAATACCCTCGGCGTGCCTTGCTATGTCGACCCGAACGCGCCGATTCAGGATTCCGAAACGCCTGGCTTCGAGTTCCTCATCTGCAACCGCTTGCGTCCGATCATCGACTACGATCAGCTGTCCGGGACGATTGTTCGCGATTTGACGACGATTGCGGTGCACTGCAAAGCGAAGGCCGATCCCGAAGACCCCGGAAAGGTTCTGCGCTACGGCCTGGGGCCGGATGTGGACGGTCCGCCCGCCAATGCCGAGCCCGAGGTGCTCAAGGATTGGGTGTGGAGCAATTTCATGGTCGAGGATATCTACAGGGTGGAGATCAAGCTTGTCGCGGGCGACAGGGTGAATATGTTCTTGCCCTACACCCTCATCCACGATCAGGTCCACACTGCTTTTGGCTACGATCCGCGCACCGCATGGTACAAGAACGGCGAAGGCTATGTGGCCAGCCGCTGGGATCCGATGATAAATAAAGAGCTCATGCCCTTCGATACTACGGGTGTGGCGATCAATACTCGTCCCTACGAGACGTACGACGAATACCTCGTCATGAAGTACCGCAGCGATTACAATATCATCTATTACCTCAAGGAACCCGGCTTCGACAACGGCAAACCTTGGGGCACGCTGCTGGCGAAAACGACGAACCCGAACGTAGTCTTCCCGACGGTTGAGGTAGAGGTGACCGAAACAACCGAGGAAGTCAGCGCCGACGGAACAACCACTAATACCATCGAGAACACGACCGTGCAGACCGTCGTCCAAACGAACGAGACGACGATTATCGCCCAGCGGCTCGCCGAGGCGCTTGCCGCTTCCGGCAGCTCCAGCACCGTTCAGACTGGACACGGCGCGGATACCGACGGCGACGGCGTGCCCGACGGCTGGGAACTCTACACCTACCGTTGCCCGAACGCTGCGCCGACCGTCGACGACGAAAAGCACCCGAAGAAGGAGATCGACTTTGACTACGACGCCGACAAGCTCAACTACGCCGACGAATTCGCCGGCACCGATTCCTGCAACGCCTACCGCAATTGCGCAACCATCTACGCCAACCACCCCGGCAATCTCAAAGGATGGTTCAACAAGTTCTTCCCCACCAACCCCGGTACATGGCTCGGATCGGCAATTGGCAACGACGACGGCAAAGATACCGACGGTGACGGTTTGACCGACTACGATGAGGGTCAGGCCTGGTGCGCCAATTTCTTCTATGAAGGGAAGATGGTACTCGAAGCGCAAAGCAGCATCTTCTCGGCCGGCGCGAAAGCAATGGGCTTTATCTACGGCGAACCGCAGGATTCGATCACCTGCTGCGTGCGCGGCGGCGGCCTCAACCCGTGCACGGTCGATACCGACCAGGACTGGCTGCCAGACGCCTGGGAAGCGGCCCACGCCGGTTTGCCGGTGGATTTGGCGACGCGCCAAACCGTGGCGCCCGTTAACGGCGACAAGCTCGCCGACTTCGAGTTTGGCGACTCGACCTGGATTGCCGATGGTATCTATGGCGTTGAGGGTCTCACGGGCGTCTATATCGCCGGCGGCATGGACGGTACTTGGTCCGGCGATTACTGCACCGGCGATAGTATTTCGGTCGATGAATTGCTCGGGAAGGTCACGCGCGATGTCGACTTTGACCACGACGGGCTTCAAAACTACCAGGAATACTTCGTGCAAGGCATGCGCCACTTCCGCTGGGACGAGATTTCCACCCCGCTTATGGGTCGCATCCTCGAAGAGGGCGATCGCGTGATGGGCAACCTCGTAACGGTGCATGAACAGCAGTTTGCCAACTTCACCCAGCACGATTTTTCCGACCCCGGTCAGCTGGCGGTCAACAGCGCGCTTGCGTGGGGCTCGAAGGAACTCGTGAAAACCATCACGGTCACGAACGGAACTTCCGTCACCTACGATTATATCGATCCGCTCAATCCCGCCGCGGGTCTGGTGACGAACATAACCTATTACACCGAGCGCAAGCGCATCTACGTGGGCGGCAATCAGCTGATCGACGATCGCATCGCCGGCAAGATCGCCAAAGCCTATTCGGCGCCGTGGTCGGACGCAGGCTTCCGCGCGCTCGGTTACATGTCCGCGCCCGCGCATGAATGGGATCGCTCCTTTACGGCGTTACTTCTCAGCAATCCCACCTACCTCTTCCCGATTACCGGATCGCTGCTTGTCGACAAGGCGATGATAGGCTATGTTTCCACCGATCCGCGCATGCCCGATACCGATATGGACGGCATGGACGATTATTACGAGCTCTTCCACGGCCTCAACCCGTTGCTCGGCCAGACGACACCCGGCTACTGCGATTTGCTTTACGATAAATACGGCGACATCATCGCGGGTACCTACTATGCCATAGGCTTCCCGCTGGTCGATTCGCGTCCGGTGTTTAACGCCTTCTTCAATGAATGGACGCATCCGAACTTCGATCGCCGCTTGCCGTTGGGGTCTGGCGCGATCGGAACCATCGGTGCTCTCGCGCACGACTG
>CALZAJ010000003.1 GCA_945613785.1 uncultured Verrucomicrobiota bacterium
CGCCCGCCTTCTGCGCGTTGGCGACGACATGCAGCGCAAGCGTCGTCTTGCCGGAAGATTCCTGTCCATAACATTCCACAACGCGTCCGCGGGGAAGCCCCCCTACACCAAGCGCCATGTCGAGCGAAAGCGCGCCCGTTGAGATGACAGGGATATCCTCAATTTCACGGTCGCCGAGACGCATAATCGCCATCTCGCCGAATTCCTTGCGAATCTGGCTCATCACCGCATCCAGAGCCGTGTTGCCCGTATTGGCCGTCTTCTTCACCACCTCTTTCTTCTCTGCCATAACTCTCCTTGCTTTCTTTTTAAGCTATTCTGTCGCATTTCCATCAACACCTTTGACCGACCAGAAACGCTGCTCGTCGGTGGAACTGGCGTCTTGGAACGAAAATTCTCCGTCGGCGGTCAAAACTTGGTTGGAAACCGCGATCCAGCTGTTGGTGGACTGGAGGGTCGTGCCGGCATAGAGCGTGTAAGAGCATCCCTTCACGCCCGGTGAAAGCCGAAGCAAGTACGTATGTTCGTCGATGCGCTCGATGGCCGTGAAATTAAACGGGCGGCAGGATGGATTGTCCCCGGGATCGACGGCGGCCGCGGTGATTGTGAAATCCGCCGGCGTAAATTCGATTGTATAGTTTCCGCCCAGCACTTTAAGGCTGCCCTGCAAGATGTCGTAGGTTCCAGGAGCCTCGCCACTTTCGCGCACGAGAACGCCGTCAAGCACTTGACTGGCGCTATCCTCGCCCACAAGCCCATATACGCCGTAGGTGAAAACCGGGTCGTTCTCACCCTCTTTTTTCGATGCCTCGAACGCTACGACCCTGATTGTCTTTTTGGCGATTTTCCACGGAATCGATTTCTCGTTATAAGTGCCGTCGGTCCAAACGAAACCCTTGCGCAAAACCGCCCGCGCCACATAGTCGCCGGCATTCGTCGCCACACCCGAATACAACGCGTAGCCGATACCTTCTTTCACACCAATCTGGGCAGCGGCGTTGTATACGAACTCGTCTGCGGCGACCGTCGGCGGCGACACCGCGATATCCGCGCCGCCTTCAAGGGCGCCGTATACCGCATCGCCACGCTCATAGAGGCCGTCGGGATCCACCGCCGAGCTCCATACAAGAAGCGCATCGGTTGCATTGGTTACGACCATGCCGTAGTCGCCGGTGAGATCGTTGGTGAAACGCCGCGCACCTTCCATGATTCGCTCTTGTGGTGCGGAAGCGAAATATTGCGCATCGACATCGCCAATAAAGTCGGGATCCGCGCCCAGACCCTCAAGAAAGCCGATACCGCCAGTAAGGTCACCAGCAAGATAAAGCCTGCTCTCAAGATCGTGCACGACCATATTGCTCGCTTCACCGGAAAGGCGGCTATTGCCGAGAATAGCAATATCACCTTGCACATAGACACGAGACTTGTTGCCGATAAAGATCCCGCCGGCGCGGTAAGCACGGCAGCCGCGAATTTCACCGCCATTGAGATACGCCTGCGAATTATCCAGCAAAACTCCGCCGCCACAGCCAGTACCCTCTTTCTCGTTAATATAGTCATTCGCGCAATTCCTGATCGCCGCGCCAGGGTTCATCGTGAAAACGCCCTTCCACACCACTACGCCACCGCAGGCGCGACCGCCTTGGCCGGAGACATTCGAAATCACGCTGCCGTTTTCCAGCGTCAGCTGCCCTCCTTCAACCTTCACCATCGCCGTCGTTCCGCCGTATTCGCCAGAAAGGACGATATTCGTAAGCGCAAGCGCGTTGTTCTCTGGAACCCTAATCGTCGCGTCCGCCCGACGGAAGAGCGTATGTCCGCCGCCGTCGAAAACAATCGCAGCGTTGTTGGTTACTGCAAAGTCGGTACCAAAATCGACATCGTGCAAAAGCCGCACCGTCGCACCGTTGGTCGCAACCGCAAAACCCTCGGCAACGGTCAGATAGAATTTTTCCTCCGTGCCGCCGGGGGCAAGCACCCCGACTTCTGCGACGGCTTCCGTCACCGATTGCGGGCCTTCTGGCGCCTTTGCCCATTGCAGATAATTCCCCTTCTCCGAAATCTGCGCGACCAGCGGCGACTTGTCGCCAATCCCGGCCTGATTGTAGAAGAATACGCCCAGCGATGACTTGGCATCGTCGCTGGAGCAGGTGAAGCTGCCAAACACTCCACCTTCCTTGTTGCCGGCCGGATAGCCGATGCTGAATTCTACACCGACATACCCCGTAGCTGCGCCGGTGAGCACGAGTTTGGCTTTTGTGCCGTTAAGATAAATGTTGCTTTCTTGCTTATTGTAAATGTTGCCGTAAACCGACGCCAGGCCGGAAAGCTGAACTTCCGCACCGCTGGCCACAAAGACCCCGGCCGCATAATATTCCGACTGACAATCATAGATGCGCCCGCCTGTCATGATCAGCGCGGAGCCTGGGCTGAACAGACACACCCCGGGACTGTTGTTTACCAATGTAGTCTTGCTTTCTCTACATATATTTTTCGTAATCTCAGAGCCAGGAAGCATTTCCACGCGGCCTGAATTCTTGACAAACACCGTAGAACTCTTATTACACTCGACATTACGAATTATGGCACCGTCGCCAAGAACGAGACTTCCGCCATCGACGGTGATGAAATGGTTGGTTCGCGTGCCGTTATCCGCTCCAGCGAGGGCAAGATTGGCAATTGAAAGATTCTTGTCGGCACCGACGGTAAATGCGCCGTTCTTGCCGATGGTGATTTGCCGACAGTCGGTGGAGGAAGAGAGCGTAAGCGGTCCGGCAAGATTCACGGCATTGGTAAGTTCGCAATCCCGATAGACTACGATGTTGCCAGTGTTTTGCGCATGCGCAAAACACTGGCGCAATGTGCTGTAGTAATGATTGATGCCGTCGCTGTCGGCGTAGGAAGCAACCGCCAAATCGGGTTGGGTCTCGCCCGAGCCGTCCCAAACAAGAATCGTTCCATTCGGACTATCGACCGCCGAGCCGACATGTTCGTCGTTGTAGCGATTCGCGAGATAATTAGCCGTGCCGTTCAATTCGGCGACCGAAACCGACGCCACGCCAAACTGCGCCCCGTCGCCAGAAGTCGCAAGGCAATTAACCTCAAGACGCTCGGTCAACGGACCGCACAACTCCAACCCGGTTGGCGAATACAGCAAGACCGACCCAAAGCCGGCAATGTCCTTCAAAGCCGCCGTGGCCGTTCCGAGCACGCAGAGCGACTCCGTTCCGTCGCCTTCGACGGAGACGATGCGCACATGATCGAACAACACCCTGACAGAATCACCTTCAAGGCTGATGCGCCCCGTAGCAGGGCGAAGAATATCGCGCATTTCGCCTGCCTCTGACGATACGATACGGCAGCTTTTATCTATGGTCAGTTTCGCCGGAATGCGAACTTTGCCCATCAACTCGATCGTTTCGCCGCTTTGCACTTCTTCGACGGCTCTTTTGAGCGACTGGAAGCCAAGATTACGCTCGCGAATGCGCACGAGCGCATCGGCCGGGCCGACAGTCGCCGGATCAAAGGCGCCGCGGATATACAAAGCCGCCGCCCCGCCTTCGAGGTAATCGTAAAGGACGCTGCGGCAATCGACAATCACCACATAAGTTCCCGGTTCGGCCTCGGCAATGCGCACGGATTCAATATTGTTCTTAACGTCGGGTTCATCGCCTCCATTGCCCAGCCAAAACGCCTCGCGGCCATCATCGCGGCGCTCAACCACAAGATCAAGATCGTTAACCAGTGCCTTCTCCGCCGAAGGTTCGCCAGGATGGTCCACCCAGACAAGTTGCACCTCAAGCGGCGCAGCATTGGTGGTGCGCACCGCCCACGCAAACTCCGCCCGGTCAGCAAATTGGATTCGGTCTATCAACTTGACGGCTCGGTTGTTCGGATAGAGCGTCTCTTCCAAATTTACCCTTCCCCAGCCCTGCGCAAAATCAGGAACCGTATCGTTCGCCGATGCCCCGCCGGTGATTACAGCTTTCATCAGCGCGGCAGTGGGACGCTTGTTCTCGTCTTCAGAAAATTCCGGCTGGTTCAACAACCATTCGCGCACCAACGCAACCGAGCCGGCTACCAACGGGCAAGCCATGGAAGTGCCCGTGTCGTAGGCGTAAAACTCATTGTAGTTGCCATAACTATAATCAACGCCCCATGCTCTCGTGGAAAGAACGCCTGTTCCGGGCGCGGCAATGTCTGGCTTGATGCGCCCGTCCTTGCAAGGTCCGCGGCTCGAATATTCGGCGGTAACAACCGGATTGCCGTTTTGTAAAAGGCCTTGCGGCGGAACTATGCGCGAATTCTGCGTAGCCCCCACGGCAAGCACATTCTTAGCTGCGGCAGGGGAGCCGATAGTGCTCGCTGCGCTTCCTTCGTTGCCAGCCGAAATCACCGGAAGAAAATCTGGATGCTCCCAGACGTATTTATCGAATTCTTTGCATTCTGCCGTATAAGTTCCCGGGGTTGAGGTGCCCCAGCTGGCGGAATGAATGTAGGCGGAATATGGCTGATCCCAGTACACAACATCGTCTGGATCGGGCGTAGGACGAAGCAGCTCGTTAATATCAGCTGGCGTATACACTCCACGCCCGCCATCTGAACAAAACCAGACGAACAACTTTGCCCCCCAGGCCGTGCCGCGAATCTCCTTCGCCGACATGCTGCCGTCGCCCACAATAGATCCGGCCGTATGCGTGCCGTGCCCGATGTTGTCGTTGGTGATACAATTCTTCGACACCTTGACGCCGATTACCTGGTCGAACAAATCAGGATGCCGAATCTGCCTGGCGTCCTCATCAAAGGAAATGCCCGAATCGGAAGTTGTAATTATCTGTCCGGCACCGGAAAGCCCATGCAAATTCCATACCGCACGAACGTTCATCGCAACTGGATCCACCGCGATATTGTTGGTGAATTCGGGCCGGACAAACGACTCCATCCACCGCACCTCGCCGTGCAACGACAATGCCCCGATAAGTGCAGCTGGAATACGGACTTTGAAACTGTCTGGGGCTAATAGACAGCCACTGATTTTCTCGCCGCCGTTTCCAAGTACATACAAGAGCATCCGCTCGCGGTCTTCGGGTGAAGTCGTAACTACCGTGACATCAACCGTCTTCGCCCCTGCAGCCACAAGTTCCGAAAGCCCGGAATCGATTTTTCGCGAAGGGACGAACTCTTCTATCGGCAAGAAGCGCCCGTCGCGCGAAAGTCGATCGCACTGTCCGCTATCGGCTTCGACCAGCAGTTTGCGCGCAGACTGCACAGCCACGACCCGCGCGCCTGTGGCTTCAACCGCCAGACGCATCGGCTTGTCGAACGGCGTCTCGGAAGCGAGCACGTACGGCAGCGTTCCGCGCACGGTCGGCGTCTGCTTCGGCTCCCCGCCCACGGCGGAAGACACTCTCGGCGTGACCTCTGTAATCGACCGCGTAGCCCCCGCCGAGAGATCAGGAGACGACGCTGCGGACTCCACCTGGCGTCCGTCATTCCAAATCCAAAGCCCCAATAGCGCGAGCAGACAAACTACCGCGCAGATCAAACACTTTCTCATTAGGCCATTCTCCTTTTCAACAGAATGGAATTATAACAAAAATTTGTGGTTTATAGGAATTTTCCTGTGACAGATTCGTTGCAGGCGCGAACCGTGGAAACAGGTCCTTCACAGACGAGCTGACCGCCCGAATCACCTCCGCCGGGACCCAGGTCAACCAGCCAATCCGCACACCGCATGACATCGATATTGTGCTCGATGACAATGATTGTATTGCCCTGGTCTCGAAGCTGCAAAAGCAGCTTCATCAACTTTGCAATGTCATCAAAGTGCAGACCCGTGGTCGGCTCGTCCAACAGGTACAGCGTCCGCCCCGTCGCGCGCTTGGACAATTCCGTTGCCAACTTAATGCGTTGCGCTTCACCGCCCGAGAGGGTCGTGGCGGGCTGTCCAAGACCGATATAGCCAAGACCGACGTCCGTCAAAGTCTTCAATTTTCTCGCCAATGACGGCACTTTTGCGAAGAATTCTGCGGCTTCAGCCACCGTCATCTCCAAGACGTCACTGATGGTCTTGCCGCCATATGTGACCTCGAGCGTCTCGGCATTGAATCGCTTGCCGTTGCACTGTTCGCAGGTGACATAGACATCGGGCAAAAAGCTCATTTCAAGCTTGCGCGATCCATCACCGCCGCAGACCTCACAGCGTCCGCCCTTCACATTGAAAGAGAAGCGGCCGGAATCATATCCGCGCGCCTTTGCGGCCTCGGTTTGCGCAAATAACTGACGAATATCTGAGAAAAAGCCAACATATGTTGCTGGATTTGATCTCGGCGTGCGCCCAATCGGCGACTGGTCAATCTCGATTACCTTGTCGAAATTCTCAATTCCTGTGATTTTCTTGTATTTACCTGGCTGCTCCTTCGAACCATAGAAATGGCGCATGAGCGCACGCTTCAGGGTCTCGTCCACCAACGTCGACTTACCCGAACCCGAGACGCCCGTCACCACCGAGAAGGCCCCAATCGGGAATCGCGCGGTCACGTTCTTGAGGTTGTGCTCGGAACAGCCGGAAATGGTCAAGAAGGGTGCGGGACGGGATTTGGTGTGTTTGGGTGTTTGAGTGGTGGTGGGTTGAGTTGCAACGCTCTTTCGACCCGTCAGGTAGTCCGCCGTGAGCGATTTCGCCTTGAGCAGACCCTTGAAGTCGCCCTGGTACATGACCTGTCCGCCCTCACGTCCCGCACCGGGTCCGAGGTCAACGATGTAGTCCGCGGCGCGCATCATCTCCTCATCGTGCTCGACAATGACCACCGTGTTGCCGCGGTCGCGGAGTCCCTTCAGCGTGCCGATGAGACGTTCGTTGTCACGCGGGTGGAGTCCGATGGTCGGCTCGTCCAGCACATAGAGGACGCCCGTGAGTCCGCTGCCGATCTGCGTCGCCAGACGGATGCGCTGCATCTCGCCACCGGACAGTGTCGAGGACGCGCGATCGAGCGTGAGATAGTCAAGACCGACGTCGAGCAGGAATTGGAGTCGGCGACGGATTTCCTTCAGCACTTCCTTCATGCCGGCGAGCGTATTGGTTGGAGCACCCTGCACGGACAAGGACTCGAAGAACGACAACGCCTCGCGAATGGGCATGGCCATCACATCGACGATCGACTTGCCGGCAATCGTCGCGGCGCGCGCTTCCGGACGAAGGCGCGAACCCTGACAGTCCGGACACATCTTGAAATTCTGGTAGGTCTCGTACTTGGCGCGGACCTCGTCATCCTCCGCTTCGTCGAGCTTGCGCTGAAGCGCATTGAGAACACCCTCGAACGGCTTGTCGACACGACGCCAGCTCAAGACGAGATCTTCCTTGAAACCGTGCATCAGGTCATGACGAAACTTCGCCGACAGCTTTTCATAAGGCGTCGAGAGCTTGACCTTGTTCTGACGCGCAATCTCCGAGAGCAATTCCTTGTGATAGAGAATCGCCATCTGTCCGCCCAAACGACGCCAGGGATGGATCGCCTCCTCGAGCGGCAGGGTCTTGTCCGGCACGACGAGATCCTCGTCGAAGAAATAGAGCTGTCCGAGACCCGCACATGTCGGACACGCTCCGAACGGCGAGTTGAAGGAGAAGCTGCGCGGCTTGAGCTCTTCAAAGGAAATGCCACAGTCGATGCAGGCATTGAGCTCGCTGAACGTGCGCTCGGAGGCCGTGTTGCCGGGGTGTTGGGTTGTTTGAGAGGCGGAACCGGAGTCGGCGAGGAGTTCGACTTTGAGGATGCCCTGACCGACTTTGAGCGCGAGCTCGACCGAATCGGTGAGACGCGTGCGGTCACACGGCAACACGAGACGGTCGATGACGACGTCGATGTTGTGCGCCTTCTTCTTGTCGAGCTCGGGCAGTTCGTCGACCGGGTACATCGTCCCATCGATGCGCACGCGGGCGAAGCCCTTGCGCTTAAGTTCCTCGAAAACGGACTCGTGGCGTCCCTTCTTGCCTTTCACGACAGGCGCGTAGAGGATCGTCTTTCCCGATGCGTCTGCCAGCAGCGAATCGACGATCTGTTCGGCGGACTGCTTGGTGACCGGCCGGCCGCACTTGGGACAATGGGCGGTTGCGCAAGAGCCATAGAGCACGCGCAGATAATCATGAATCTCCGTGACCGTCGCAACGATCGAACGCGGGTTGCCACTCGTCGTGTGCTGCTCGATGGAGATGGCCGGGGACAGGCCTTCGATCTTCTCGACATCTGGCTTCTCAAGTCGGTCCAAGAACTGCCGCGCATAAGCCGAGAGCGACTCCACATAACGGCGCTGACCTTCCGCGTACAGCGTATCGAACGCAAGCGACGATTTACCCGACCCCGAAAGCCCGGTCACCACCGTAAGAGAATTGCGCGGTATGGTTACATCGATGCCCTTGAGATTGTGGACGCGCGCATTCTTGATCACAATATCCATCGCGCTATTCGGTACGCTCCGCCTCAATCGGGAAAGACCCGTACTTCTTTATCGTGCCGGTTGCCAACAGACGCCCGCCGACCAGGAAACCTTGCACTTTCACGGTGTCGTACTTGAGCCGTCCGTCGGCAAGATAATAAAGTTTGAACGAGCCAGACACCGCAGCCGTGCGCGCGGTAAACTTGAGTTTGAGCGCCGAAAGATTGGCCGGGGGTTTGTTCGCGGACGTTACGAGCTTGAGCGCGCCCGTTGCGCGATCCGCCGATACGCGCCCGGAAGTGCGCGGCACCGACACTTTCCCGCGAACAACCGCAAAGTCTTCCGGCACTAACGCCACGCCATCAACCGTTTCTTCATAAGAATTATAGCGAGGAATGTCGTAGACCAGCGAGTATTGTCCGTCTTCCGGCGCGGACACGCGCTCGACAAGCAAAGGCTGCCAGTTTTCTTCGGTCAGCGCCGCAATCTCCGCCGCGTCGCCATCGAGCCAGAAGACGAAGCCGAAATTGACGGACCGCTTGGAGTAGACGACGGGCACGGCGAAGCGATCGTCTTCGCCAAGAACTCCTTGCGTCGAAAGCGAAACCCGCGTTCCGTCGGGCAGCGTCCCAGAAACCTTGGTTTTCCCATAGCGGCCGATGGTGAGCGAAAGCCCTGCCAGCCCATTGCCCGTATCGAACAGGCAAAGCCAGTTGCCGAGGGGCATTTTCGCGACACGGGCTTTTTCCACTGCCGATTTCGAGCGCGAAAAATCTTCCGCCGCCTGGACGGAATACGATCCGTAATTCCCAAGCACGGCACGGTCGGTGAAGATCACTCCCGATTCGTCGAGCGGATACTCGTCCGCTCCGGCAACAAATCCGCCGCGGACGGTAGTTCTGCGCTCGCCGATTTTCGTTACGTAAATCGTGGTTTTAACTGTCCGCCCCGCATTTGCCTTCGTGGTCTTGGCCGCAATCAATCCGGCGATTTTGCCATCCTTCTCGATCCAGCCGTTAAAGGTGGCGGCGTAAGACGTGTCAACGGGCGCGACGGATTCGAGCGAATACAGAACACGCTCGGTGCTATTCGTTTCGGACGGCACCTCTTCTTCGGGCGGTGGCTCTTCCACGGGTGGAAGGTCTTCCTCGGGCGGATCGACCGGCGACGGATCGACCGGCGGCGGGTTGACTGGCGGCGGATTGGATCCGCCCCCTTCAGGCGGCGTTGGAGGCTCGGGCTCCTTCAATGTAAGCTTTGCCGACATCGATTCAATCTGCTCGTAGTTCGTCTCGTCGCCGCTGAAACTTGCCGTGACGACATAAACGCCCGCCGCGACGCGTTCGTTGCCCGAATAGCTAACGCTCACGCCCTCGGGCAAACTTCCCTTAATAAAAAGAGAATGCTGCTTGCCGTCAACCTCGAACGTGGCGTCGGTGAAAACAACCTTGCTCATATCATAGGCGGCCTTGGCAATCGACCAGGTGCGCACGATTGCGTTAGTGGTAAGATCGGGCCAGCGCGAATACGCGCCCAGTTCGATCGTCGCGGTGTAGGTGCCGGCGTTGGTGGCGGCGAGCACGCCTGCTGCCGAACAGCTCGAATCGATTGCGACGCCCTGTTGCTCCGCGCCGGTATAGACGAGATTGGTGGAAAGCTGCGGCCAGGCAATTATCCCCCACTTCTCGGGATGGAACGCGATATCGGGCGTAATCGTCAGCGCCGACTGAATCTGCGGCAGCGGCGCGTAGCCTTCCTCCCGCTGGAACTCGGCAACCACATCGTAATAGCCGGCCGCTCTCTGGAAGTTGTTGCTGTAGACGATGTTGGTAACCCCGACCGGCCAGCAGGCCCTGTCGATGTAATTCGAAAAGACATTGCCGTTTTCATAAAACTCGTTGTCCGCAAATTCGGGTGCGACAAAAGTTTCGCTCAAGCCCTCGTCAGGAATCCAGCGGATGTTGTCTAACCAGACTTTATAGTCGGAACTGCTACTAATAGAATCATTCCAGATTTTCCATGCAAAAGTACTGCATGTCGCGCTATCGATTTTTTGCGTAACCGTTGTCCATTTGCCGACCGAGGGAGATGGTGGGCTGAAACCCGAGACTCTACTTCCGTTTTCGCCGAAAAGATAAAAGAAGGTTGGTTTGTTACCACCGGTGGACTCCTTCCAGTCGAAAATCAATTTCCCATTCCCAGGGACGTTGCCGGAAATGATCGCGTCACTTTCTATGTTCGAGGCCAAAATCGACGAACCGCCGTGGGTGGATTCGTTCGTATCGATCGACCAGCATGAACCGACAGGTTCATTAAGGAGAATGAAAGTGTCGACGGCCTGCATCCAGTCCGAACGCGCATCGCTCCAGACGGCATAAAGTTCAACGACTTCATCTTCGGCTGCAATGTCGGAGGCAAGCTCGGCGCCGTCGGCTAATTCGACGCTCCCCGTCGGCGAGGTCGCCCAACCGGAGAAGACGTAACCATCCTTGGCGAAAGTGCATTTCTTAAGTTTGTTGGTGGTGCAGCCTACGGAGAAAGACTGCATAAACATCGTGTTGTGGCCGCCGTTGGGGTGGAAGCGGACGCGATAGGCCGAAGCCGACCAGACGGCTTTCAACACAATCTCCGCCGCGTCGACGCCATCCATGATCATGATATTCGCGCCGTCGGCAAAGGCAATATCGACGCCATTGGTAGTCCACCCCAGAAACTCGCGCGAATTGAATTGGAATGCGTTGGCGGGCAATTTGGCCGACGTCCCATAACGAACCTGCATTGCCGGCATCTCGCCGATGCCGCCGTTGGAATCGAAGCGGACGGAATACGCCCCTTCCGACCAGACAGCCTGAAGTTCGAGCTCGGCACCATTTATGTCGGTCAGGTTTTTCACCGTCTCGCCATCGTCATAAGTGCCGCCGCCGGAGATTGTCCATCTCAGAAACTCGCGCGTGCCGTATTCAAACCCGACCGGCGGCAGATTCGTGGGCGTATCGTAGAACAGCACCAAATCGTCCATCTTGCCCGCCGCGCCGCCTGGATTGAAACGGATAGTATAGCTGTTCGCCGCATAAACCGCTCTGATGATCTTGTCCGCGATGATTTCATCAAAGTCTGCGTCCCACTTCTCGAAGTGGTAGCCCTTGGGTACGGTGGCAATCGGGGATGTAGCCGCATAGCCCTCCTTCACCTTGTCAATCACGTTAGTCGATGCGCCTGTCTCGGTTTTGAAGCGGAACTCGACATCATAGACTTTACGCTCGCGCCATTGGGCGTAAAGCGTTGTGAAATCGATATCGCTGGCAGTTACGGTATCGCCATTCGAGATAATAGCCCCGCCGGAAGGATAGGGCGACCAGCCAACGAAATATTCATCGTTAGGCGGCGTGGGCTCCGGCAATGAATACTTCTCGCCGATTCGTACGACTATGTTTTGGGGACTCACCTTGCCACCTTGCGGAGCAAGCGCCACCTGAACGGCGCGCTTTTCCCAGATCGCGTAAAGCGTAACCGTGCCGTTCGTCGTCGCACCAAATTTCTCGCCGGCCTTGTCTAGCTCCTGGCCGGTGGTGAAGTCGGCTTTGACGGCTGCTTTGGAAGTAGACCAGCCGGCGATTTCCCAGCCCTTGCGGATAGACGAATTTTCCCAGGCTTCGATGCGCTCGGCCATATCGTCGCCTGCAGCCACGACCACGACATCGGTATAGACAACGCCCTTGGGTCCGTAAGCCGCAGTAAAATTGCCGACGTTGGGATTGTAGACGATGTCGTATTTGAGGGGCGAGAACACCGGCGAGAGATAAAGCGACGAACCCCAAAGCGGAGATTCGTCTTTATCCCACTCAACTTTTATCGTGTAGCCGGAATATGATTTTTTGATTCGCTCGTCCGGAATCGACGACAAGGTGGTTCCAGACCACGTCAAACCGTCCCACAAAATCCATTGATCGAGAGCATAGCCCTTCGGCGGCACGGCGGCGATGCTGAACGAGAAGCTGGACGAAAGAAGCTGCGTTCCGTAAGGAGAAACGGTGGAGTTCACATTCGCTTCCATTGCCCGGTTCCCGTCCAAGAAATAATACGGCTGGGTGACGGTTATTTGGGTTGTCGCCGCGTTGGCGATGATCCCCGTAACAGCGAACACAAAAACGAACGAATGTTTTCTCAGATTCATCCCCTTACCCCTTCCCTTTTCTGGATTTATAGATTCTTGAGATCAAGCGCAAGCAGAAACTCGGGGTTCGACTTCGTTTTCTTCAACGAGTTAAGAACCGACTTCATGGCCGATTCAGCTCCAGCGTCGCTCAAGATGCGGCGCATGCCCCAGGTCTTCTCGAGTTCCATCGGATCAAGGAGGAGATCCTCCTTGCGCGTGCCGGACTTGTCGACGTCGATAGCCGGGAAGATACGCTTGTCCGCGAGACCGCGGTCCAGGACGATTTCCATATTGCCCGTGCCCTTGAACTCCTCGAAGATCACTTCGTCCATGCGCGAGCCGGTATCGATGAGACCCGTTGCGATGATCGTGAGCGAACCGCCGCCTTCGATGTTGCGGGCCGCGCCGAAGAAACGCTTCGGACGGTGCATCGCCATCGCGTCCACACCACCCGTGAGAATCTTGCCGGAGTGAGGCTGGACCGTGTTGTACGCACGGGCCATACGGGTGATGGAGTCGAGGAGGATGACCACGTCGCGTCCGTTCTCGACCTGACGCTTGGACATCTCAATGACCATCTCGGCGACGTTCACGTGGTGCTGGGGCTCTTCATCGAAGGTCGACGAAAGGACCATTGCCTTGGTGTTACGCTGCATGTCCGTCACTTCCTCAGGACGTTCGTCGATGAGGAGGATGATGAGCATCGCCTCCGGATGGTTCGCCGTAATCGCATTCGCCATCTTCTGGAGCAAGACCGTCTTACCGACGCGCGGCGGCGCGATGATGAGTCCGCGCTGACCGAAGCCGATCGGCGTGAAGAGGTCGATGACGCGCGTCGAGTATTCCGTCGGCTCCGTCTCGAGAATAATGCGACGGGTCGGGAAGGTCGCCGTCAGGTTTTCGAAATGGACAACGCGGGCAGCCACAGAAGGCTCCTTGCCGTTGACGGTGTTCACATTGCCGAGACAGAAGAACCGGTCACGGTCGCGCGGGTCGCGAACAGGTCCCTCGATGATATCACCCGTGCGAAGCGCGTGACGACGAATCTGCTGCTGGGTCACGAAGACGTCCTCCGGGCAGGCGAGGAAGTTGTTCTTCGCCGAACGGAGAAAGCCATGGCCTTCACGAACGATTTCAAGGCAACCGGACGCGAGAACCGCGCCACCCTTGGCGAGGTAAGAACGGATGGCCGCGAAAATGAGCTCGTGCTTCCGATAGGTTCCGAGCTCCTCGGGGTCCGCCCCCGGCATCATGCGATCGACAATCTGAGGGGCCGGCCAAGTCTGGATATCGGCCAGACGAAATTCAGGGAGCGACGGATCGCGATTGGCATTGGACGCTTCCTCGGGCTGCGCCGCGCGCGGCTCGGTCGGCAACGGCGCGTTCAAAAGAGGATTCACCGACTCGGCACCATTGCCGCCGCGGATCGGCGAATTGTTCTTCTGCTGGGAACGGTGCGGCTGGCGCTTGTGGAACTGCTTCTTCTGATTCTGCTGTCCGCCGCCGCCATTGCCACCCTGAGACTGAGCCGGCGGATTGGCCGGAGGGGTGGAACGGGCTGGCTTTGCACTCTGTGCGAAAACGTCGAATTCTTCTGCCATAGCGATATTTATCTAGTTGGAGGGTTAATGGACTCAAGACCGTGATTTCAGCCAGTCGACGAAAGCTACGGCTTGAGCGCGTAGTTCTTCGGCAGTGCCGTCGTTCCTGATCACATAGTGGGATTTTTCGGCCTTTTCCTCGACTGGCAACTGGGCTGCCAGACGGGCTTCGGCCTCATCGCGCGAATAGCCGCGCTTCGTCATCATGCGGGAGATTTGGTTCTCACGTGAAGATGCGATGCAACAAATTATATCATAATCCGACTGCCATTGCACCTCGAAGAGCAATGGAATGACGGCCAGGCGAAGACGTCCGTTCGTCGATGTAACATTCAGAAAGGAGGAAATCTCCTCCCTCACCAGGGGGTGAAGCCACGCCTCAAGGGCCTTCCGCTTGATGGGATCGCCGAACACCTCCGCGGCAATCCGCTTACGTTCAGCAGGGTTGGGAATCAATTGATGAACAACGTCATCGGCATCGATTGTCTCAATGCCGAGTTCGTTCAGAAAAGAGGAAAGGAGGGATTTGCCGCAGGCAATCCCCCCCGTAAGGCATATTCGCATATGCTGAGCTTTGATTAGTCCTCGCCCTCGGGCGCCGCCTTGACGTCGGCATCCGTCGTCTCGTTGGAGCTCATCGTGACCTCGCGGCCGCGAACATCGACAAGGCGTGTGGTGACGAACACCAGGAGGTTGCGCTTGGTCGTCTGCTCGGAGTGGCTGCGGAAGAGACGCCCGATGAACGGCAGGTCGCCGAGGAACGGAATCTTGTCGTCCATCGCCTTACGGTGCTCGGTGATGAGACCGCCCATGACGATCGTGGCGCCAGGATAGACCGAAATCTTCGAGTTGATGTGGCGGGTGTGGAAGAACGGCTGTTCCATCGGCGCATCGTAATAGGTCATGTTCTTGTCACCCGAGGCGGAGAGGTTCTTCATCGCCTGCACTGCCGCGTCGCTCGCTTCGGTGACGATCATGTTCTTGAGCGCCGTGTCAATTGTCCCGCCGACGGAAGCGATGATGTCGGAGAGACCAGTGAAGATCGTGCCGATACCTTCGAAACTCTGGAGCGAGCTGTTGCCGGTGAACGGAATCTTCATGCCGTAGTTCTTCCACGTCGGCTCGTCGACGACCTGGGTCTCGAGCTCGAGGTCAATGAGGTTGCCGTCATCGGTGAGCGTCGGGATGACACGGAGGATGACGCCGACTTCACGCATCGTGAATTCCTGCGGCTCGACGACTGCGAGAATCGCAGACTGGCTGCCGCCCGAGTTGCCGCCACCGTTGTTGGAGGAGCTCGACTGGAGCTGAACTTCGTAATCGGTCGGGTAGATGTATTCCGTGACGACCTTCATGACCGCTTCCTGACCAGACTGCGTGAGCACCTTCGGCGCGGAGAGAAGATCCGTGTCGCTGCGCTGCGAAAGCATGTGCAGGATCATGGAGAGGTCCGCACCGCCGAGGAACGCGTTGATGCGCATAAACTGGTCGTTCTGCGAATTCGATTCGCCGGAAATGTGGTTCGACAGCGTCGAAAGATAGCGCATGTTCGTGCCGTAGGCCGCGTCCCCACCGATGCCGTTGACGCCCACGCGCCCGTGGGAAGCCGACCCGCTGCGAATCCACGAAGCACCGTTGGAATTAGCGTAGGTGGTCTTCGTTGAAGTAGAACTCGTCGAAGAACTCGTCGACGTGGATGTTGTCACCCCGCCGTTGTTGATAACGCCGCCGGTCGAAGTGGAGGAGCTGCCCGTGCCCGTAGAGCTGTCGGTGGTCGTCGTGGTCGAGCCCGAGGCCGAACCCCAGGTTCCGCCGCGCAGGCCCAACGCGCGGGAGACATGGCTGCCGAGGCCGAGTGTGTAGTCGCTGTTGAGAATCCATTCAAAACCGAGCGAATTGAGATCTTCCTGGCAAACTTCGACGAAGCGCGTCTCAATCTCGATGAGCTTGGGATCGGCGTTCATTTCCGTCAGGGCCTTCTCGAGTTCGGCGAGGTTCTCATACGTGTTCTTCACGCGGAGCTTGCCGATTGTCTTGATGTACATGATCGAGGAGCCATCGGGCCATTCCACGCCGAGGAGCTTGAAGAACTCCTTCCAGTCGCGGCTCTGGTTGCCGTCGCTGTCGTCATCCTTGCTGGAGCTACGGGTCACGAAGCCGCTAGACTGCATCTCCTTCATTTCGGAGGAAGCGGTGTCCATGCGCTCCATGAAGGCCGCCACGACAGGATAGCTGCGGGTGACCATCTCCTCAGTCGACATGCCCTTCTCCATGACGAGCACGATCGAATCCTGAACCTTGAACTTGTAGTTAACGGATTCGCAGACGAGCTTGAGAGCATCGAAGAAGGTGATGTCGCTCGCGGTGATCATCGGGATGACCGGAACGCCAGCCTGATCGGAGGAGCCTTCAGACTCTTCATCTTCGCCGCCAAAGCCATCGGACTCCTCGGAGGCCGCAGCCGACGCCGCATTGCGGAGCGTGTCAGGCGTCTTCAGCATGAAGTTAAAGCCGCGTTGATCAACCGGGAGATCCGGACGGTCGAAGTCACGGGACGCGCTGCGGAAGAAGTCAACCGCATCGATGATCGTCGCCGGCGGCTTGAACGAGATGGACGGAAGACGCATCTCCTTCATACGCTTGATGATGCTCTGCTCGAGCGCACGCTCAGGATCGTTGTCGAGCGGACGCTTGACCGTCTGGCTCTTGATCTGCTCAAGTTCCTGCGCGTTGGGCGCGTAGACCGGACGCCACGCCTTGTCGACATCGGCAATCATTCCGTCGCGCGCGGCCTTGCGCTCGAGTTGGTAGATCGTACGGCGCTTCTTCTGAATCTTGTCGCGGAGACGGAGCGCCTCCTGATTGTACTTGTCCTGAACGAGAACGAGTTCGCACTCGTCAAGCGCACGGTCGAGCTCGCGGGTCGCAAAAAGCTGGCTGGAACGCTTGAGGTGCTGCTGGATCTTCGCACGGTTGGCCTTGTAATCCTCGTCGTTACGACGATGCGTCACTTCAGAGACGTCAATCTTGCTGGCTTCCGGATCATCGGCGGCCAACCAGGCTTCGAGCTGACGGCGGGCCTTCGGATGACGCTTGGCAACAGCCTTCTCCATCAGCTTGATGGCGCGGGCGCGGCGGCCAGTGGAGTCTTCCTGAATCGCGGCATGATAGAGACCGGCGGCAATGCCGTTCGCGCACTCCTTGCGGAGGTGCTGCATCGCCGGCTTGTCGTTCAGGAGCTTGTCAGCGATCGTGTAGTGACGGGTCGCTTCAATGAATTCTTCAGCGGCCATCGCGCTACGGGCGAGCTCGACTTCGCGCATCGCCTCAGTATCGAAGGCCCTACGGCGCAATTCTTCAGTCGTACGGAGGTTTTCAATGAGTTCGGCATCCGGACCCGTGTAACGCGGAGTGGCCGGTTTAACAACCGCAGGCGTCTCAGCCACCGCGACAGGGGTTTCCTCGGCCACAACGGCAGGAGTTCCCTCGGCCACCGCAGGCGTTTCGGCAACGGTCGCCGCCGGGGTTTGCTGTTCGGACTGAAGGTCATTCAAAAGCGAGAGAACGCCATCGTCGGCCTCATCCTTCTTCTCCGCGACTGCGGGGACCTCGGCAGGCTTCTCTTCGGCGACCTCAGCAGCCGGCTCCTCCGCGGCTTCAGCCTCGGCAGCGGGTTCCTCCTTGGCCTCTTCCTCGGCCGCAGCCTCGGGTTGAGACGCCTCCTCTGCAGGCGCAACTTCGCCATTCTTCTCTGTCTCGGCCGCAGCGGCCTGCTTGGAAGAATCGCCCTCGAGATCCTTCAAAAGATCGACGAGATCGTCTTGGGCATTGACGGTTTGACCGATGGCGACAAATGCCATCGTCGCGCTAACTGCAACCAGATTCCTCAAGTTCATCATATCGAGCACTGCTCCTTGATTTTGAAATATTATACCGAAATTTTAGTTACTGTTCAAGTGCTTCGAGGGTTTTCTTTCCCTGCACAGGATGCTCAACCGTGACCTTCGCACCCTTGCCTTCGCGCTTGATTTCAGTGACCTTATACTTCGTTCCGTTCAGGTCGATCGTATCGCCGGGAACGACTACGAATTCCTTTGTGCCGTTCCGTTCGTAGACCAGCGTCGCCTTGGCGTCAACCGCGACTTTGCGCTTGCTGGCACCGACGACCAGGACGAGCTTCTTCTTGTCGGACTTGCGTTCGACCGTGACCTCCGAGGCATCAACCTCGCGTTCCAAAGCCTTTTCGCCCTTTCCAGCCGCAATTTTGACCTTCGCGATCTTCTTTGCGTAGCCCTTGACGACGAATCCCGTCTTGCCGATGTCTTCGCCGGTCTTCATGTCATAGCCGAGTCCGAGCTGGCCATAGGCGTTCTTCTTGGACATGTCCTTGAAGTAGAAGCGGTAGTCACCGCCCGGCAACGGAGTCACGCGCTCGCAGAAGAACGGCAGGAAGGTCTCCTTGAGCGGAAGAACGAGCTTGAGCGAGTCCCGGTAGTCGGGGTGCGACGTGGGATCGGACGGATCGGTGCCGGCCAGGAACTCCTCCATGTTCGTGAAGCCGTCGCCGTCCTTGTCCTCGTCGACGTCCGCGGGGTTCTTCGGGTCGAGACCGTACTTGTTCTCGTACTCGTCGGAGAGCCCGTCACCATCGGAGTCAAGCGTGATCTTGATTTCGGCCGGCTGAACCACGCCGCAATCGGCATAGGTGCAGACCTTGACGCCGAAGGGAATCGGACGACCGCAACCCTTGTGCTCGGATGTCGGATCGCCCGCTTCGCAGAAAACGCGGCGACCCGAGGCGAGGAAGCTCTGTTCGGACTCCGCCGGGGTCAGGGCCTTCGACGGTTTGTCAAAAACCTTGAGGGCTGCCTGATATTCGGACATATCCACCGGCTTGACGCCGTCCTTCTTGCCGCCACGGCGAATCTCTGCACTCGCCTCGGCCGCAGCCTCTTCAGGATCTTCGCCGCAGACGACGGTCATGACGACGATGCCACCCACCAGCGCCAGCGCGCCGGCACCCAGCAACAGCCAATCCCAGTGCGCAGCCAGGAAGCCTTTCTCGGAATTTCCGCCGATCATCACTTCACCTCCTTGGTCTCTTCAGCTTCGGCCTTGGCCTCTTCCGCCTTCGTCTCGGCGGACGGCTCCGCCTGAACCGTCTCCGCCGCGGCGGTCTCCTCGGCCTCCTCTTCCTCACGCGCCACGGACCGCAGCGAGGAATAGGGCTTCGTGCCCTTGCCGAAATCGTAGGTCGTGACCGTCAATTCGACCGTGAACGGGACGCCCGTCGCAGGATCGGTGACCAGGCCCTTCTTGTTGGCGGCCTTCTCGTCGCCTTCGGCGTTCGCATCCTCGCCCTCTGCAGAGTGACGCTTGTTGCGCTTTTTCTTGCGCGCGCTTTCCTTCTCCTTGCCGCCACCCAGAATCGTGGCCAGGGCGTCGTCGGCACGCAGGAAGCTGAGAGCGTCCACCGTCACGAAACGCTCTTCCGTGATCAAGCGGTTGATGACTTCGACCAGCGCGGCCGGACGGACCGTGAACTTGAAAGAATAGGTCTCGGTCGAAGCCAGCGGAGCCTTCTCCTCAACGACCTTCTTCTGCTGACGCTGACCCCTCGTGGGCTTCGGCGCTTCGACGACCTTCTTCTCGGCGACCGTCACGTTCTGGAGCTCCAGGGCACCGGACTCGGCAATGAGCGAGACGAAGTGATAGACCTCGGACCACTGACGCTGGTAGGTCGCGAGCTTGTCGGACTCCGGCATGTTGCCGCTCGTGATGAGCGGGAAGCCGAAGTTGAAGCCCTTCTTCACCAACCGGCCCTCTTCCGCTTCGCCCGGCAGCTTCGACAGACGACGGGCGCCATCGACCATGATCTTCTTGAAGCTGTCAGGATAGATGCCCGACTCAACGGTCAGATCGCCCGCGGAGACGCGCTCCAACGCGTCATCATACCAGTCCTTCAGCGCCTTGGCGTTCGCCTCGATCGCCTTGATGGACTCCTGCGTCGGGGGAATCGCGCCGCTGTTGACGCGCTCGGCCGTGCCGATCAGACCCTCGAACTCATCCGCGATGTCGGTCTTCTGACCCTGCGCGGAGAAAATCAGGTACCCGATCACGCCGGCCGCCACGAGTGCGCCACCGCCGATTCCGGCCATTATGGTCTTGTTCTTGTTCATTTGAACTGCATCTCCACTACAAACTGTTCAACGCAACCGTCCTTGCCGAAGTCGGAGGACTCGATGACCTTGACGGACTCGGCGACGATCGCCGAGTTCTCACGGAGCTTCTCGGCGACGATCATCGAAGCCGTCTTGGCCTCGCCTTCGGACTTCGCCGCCGCCTTCTTGACGAAGTTGGCGATGTCATCCTTCCAGCCACGGATCGTCACACGACGCACAATCACTTCGGTCGTCACGGGCTCGGCCCTCTTCTTTCCGGGCTTCGACGTGTCAACGGGCTGCGTGACGGTCTTCTTGACCTGCTCCCACTTCTCGACCCAAAGCTCGTCACCGAGCGCCTGACAGATCGCATTGAAACGCGGACCCAGCACGCTGCGGCGCTGAATCAGTCCCTTGAGTTCCGCCGCAGCCGCCTCCTTGGCGTTCAGGTCGGCCGTCGCGGACTCGATCCGGCGCTGATTGGACTGCAGCTGCGAAACCTCGCCCTGAATCGCCTCGAACTTGGCCTCCTCGACCGCCACGTCATGCTTGAAGCCCAGAAGAACGCAGACGAGCGCCACGACGAACAACAACGCCGCGGCACCCACGAACGGGATGCGGGCCACCTCGGCACGGGCATCCAGCAGGGATGCGGGCATCAGGTTGATCGCAATCGTCGCCTGGCCGGCCGCATGGAGCGCGACACCTGCCGTCGCGGACAGGACCGCCGCATCCGCCGCGACCGCTTCGGCATCAACGCCCGCACCAAGCGAAATGCGCTCAAAGGGATTGAGGAACTCGACCTCGATCTGGAGGGAGTCCCGGAAGAACGCATCAATCTGCGGCAGGAGAGCCGAACCGCCCGTCAGATAGAGCTTGGTCGGCACGCCGCCGCCCTGCTGACTGCGGTAGAAGTTGATGGAGCGCGAAACCTCGGCATGGAGACGGGTAAGGACCGCACGGCAGACCTTGGAAAGGCGGTCCAGCGTCTCATCCTCGTCCTCCGTGACACCGCCCATCGAGACATAGGCGCACTCACGCTTGATGCCTTCGGCTTCCTCGAGCGTGCAACCGAGCGCCTGGGCGATTTCCTTGGTGATCGTGTTGCCGGCGATCGGAATGGAACGGTTATAAAGCTTCTCATCCTCGGCGATGATCAGCGAGGCCGTCTTCGCACCGATGTCGAGCACCATGACGCAACCCTCGTCGCCGCGGTTCGCCTTGAGCGCATTCGTCACCGCGATCGGAGCGGCATCGACAAGCATCGGCTGGAAACCGGCCGCCTGGACGGCGTCGGTGATCGCCTCGACCTGTTCGGTCTTCGCGGCCACGATCAGGACGGCCTTGTCGCCGTTCGCCGTGTCCCCAAGGACCTGACGGTCGCAGATCATCTCATCAATCGGGAACGGGATGTTCTGCTCGATCTCGTAACGGACCAGCTGGTCGAACTTGCCCTGGTCGCTGCCCGAGTCCGGAATCGCGGCGAAACGCGGGAAGACCATCTGACCGGAAAGGGAGACCGCGACCGGACCGGGCTTGATGCCCTTCTCACGGACGATCTCGAGCAGCGCCGGGGAAAGGACCGTGTCCGCATTGCCCGCATCGAGCGGAGCCGCGAGCGAGGCGGTACCGTAGTTGACCATCGTCAACGACGCGCCGCTGGACTCGTATTCGGCCAACGCAATCGCCGAATAGCCGATGTTCAGAGTGAGAAACTTCTTAGCCATTGCTTGCTTCCTTACTGAGCGACCATCTCGTAGTCGTTCGGATAGACCATCGCCCAAATCGTCTTGGAGCGGTCAACGAGACCCGCGCGACGCTCGACGAACGGCTCGCCGTTGGGCTGCTTGGCATCCATGATCTTCGGATTCTCCCACCACTTGGTGTGGCTCTTGATCTCGTTGATCTGGCTCTCGCTGTCTCCGCCGACAACCTCACCGTTCGCATCGGTGATCACCAGACCGTAGGCCTTGGGCTCGCCGTACTGCTCGAGGAAGGACGGATGGGCACAGACGGAGGCCGCGTGCGTACCGCGCGGGATGTTCACGTAGGTGACGGTCTGGCTCATGTAGGAATAGGGCGCGAGCTTGGCGCGGCCTTCCTTGTCATTCACCGTCGCGCTCTTCGTCTCGAGCAGGACGTGCCAGGTGAACGTCAGCTGGTCGATGCACTTGTCCATCGTCTGGTACTTCGTCTCCATGACGATCCACCGACGCGGTTTGCCGTTCCAAGACGGACCCATCGGCGACTCACCGATCGAGGGCGCAACCGCCGTCGACGAGCGACCGAGCTTCGGGAACTGTTCCACGCGAAACTTGATCTTCGCACCGCCCGCCGCGAGGTCCTCGCCGCCCGCCGCGATCACGGGACCCTTCTTCGGGCCGCGCGCCTTGGGAGCCGCCATTGAAACCGCAGCCGCGAGAGCCGCCGCCGTCAAAATCATCGCCTTCTTCATTGCGCTTCTCCTTTCGTCCTTAGAGGACTTTCATCTTGGGCAAATCCTGAATGTCCACGAGTCCGACCACCCGGCCGTCCGCAGCGCACACCGGCAGGTCGTCGATGCGCTTCTTTTCAAATACCTTGAGCAGCTCGCTCGCATACGCGTCGTCGCGCACGAACATCGGGGACGACGTCATGTGCACCGACACGGCATCACCGAGAATGGAACTCGAGCCCTTCTCGCTCATCACGCGACGGAAGTCGCCGTCGGTGAAGATGCCCTGAAGCTTGCCGGCCGCATCGGCGATCACGGCGCTGCCGCACTTCGCCCGCGTCATCGCCATCAGCGCATCCATAACCGTCGCCGACGGGGCGACGCAAGCCATCTTCTCGCCCGCCCGCATGATGTCCGTCACCTTGAGGACGAGCGCACGACCGATCGCGCCGGCCGGATGGTTCATCGCATAGCTCGAGATGTCGAACTTCATCGCGTCGATCATCACCATCGCCAAGGCATCGCCCATCGCCATCGTCGCAGTGGTCGAGTTGGTCGGAGCCATACCGAACGGACACGCCTCCTTGCCGCACGGAATCTCGAGATGAATGTCGCTCATCTGCGCGAGCGTCGACTGCGGCTTGCCCGTCATGCCGATCACCTTGAGACCGTGACGACGAATCGCCGGGATGAGGCGCAGGATCTCGTCGGACTCGCCCGAGAACGAAAGCGCGATCAGGACGTCACGCGGGGCCACCATGCCAAGGTCTCCGTGCATCGCCTGCACGGGATTGAGCAAGATGGAGCGCGTGCCCGTCGAGGCGAAGATCGCGCTCATCTTCTCGGCGATGGCCAGGTTCTTGCCGACGCCCGTCACGACGATGATGCCTTCGTCCTTCACGCACTTCAGCATGAGGTCGATCGCCTCGGTGAAGGATTCACCGAGCGAATCACGGGTCTTCCGAAGGCCTTCGATTTCAACATCGAAGACCTCTTTGGCCCGGGCAATCATGGCGTCATTCGTCATATTTCTCTTACTTGGTGGTCGACTGAAGAAGCGTCACGCAGATCGTACCGACAATATCCTCCGCGGAGCAGCCGCGGCTAAGGTCGTTCATCGCCTTCGCGAGGCCCTGGAGATTCGGACCGATCGCCGTCGCGCCGCCGAGACGCTGCGCGATCTTGTAGCCGATGTTACCAGCCTGGAGGTCGGGGAAGATGAAGACGTTGGCGTTGCCCTGGATCTCGCCGTTCGGGTTCTTGAGCTCGCCGACCGAGGGAACGATCGCGGCATCGAACTGCATCTCGCCATCCATCTTGATGCCGAGTTCAGCGAACTTCGGACGCGCGAGCTCGACGGCCTTCTGGACCTTCTCGACGAGGTCGCCCGCGGCGGAGCCCTTGGTGGAGAAGGAAAGGTACGCCACGCGCGGCTCACAGCCCGTGAGGTCGCGGTAGGTCTGCGCGGTCGCGAGACCGATGTCCACGAGCTGCTCGGCCGTCGGGTTGGGAATGACGGCGCAGTCACCGAAGGCGAGGACGCTGTCACCGAACGGGGTCGGCTCCTTGAGATCCATGATGAAGCAGGACGAAGCGGTCTTGACGCCCTTCTGGGTGCCGAGCGTGTGGAACGCGGCACGGAGCATGTCGCCCGTCGAGGCGATCGAACCGGCGACGAGTCCGTCGACACGGCCGAGCTTGACCATCATGCCGCCGAAGTAGATGCGCTTCGTGCGGAGGGTCTTCTGCGCGGTCGCGAGGTCGATGATCTTCTGCTTCTCGGCCGGCTTCTTGGATTCCTTGGCGTTCCAGGCCTCGAGATAGGCGGCTTCGAGTTCGGCGTCGCCCTGCGTGTATTCAATCGTCTGTATTCCCTTGTCCGCAAGCTTCATGTGCGCGAGGCTCTCGGCAGTGGCAATCTCCTCGGGCGTGCCGAGCACGATCGGGGTGCAGATCTTACGTGCCACGCAGGCGCAGGCCGCGGTGATGACGCGCGGATCCATGCCCTCGGGAAGCACGACGGTCTTGTTGAGGGCGGAAGCCTTTTCGATAATGTTCTTGATGGCGTTCATTTTAGAAATTGTCTCCTCTAGTCTTTCTAGTTGTTCTAGACGTTCTAGTTGTTCTAGATCTTCTAGAACCGCTAGAACTTCTAGCTAGCTTACCCCAGCACCGCGACCGTGTCCTGTGCGATTGCGAGTTCCTCATTCGTCGGGATGGCGACGACAGGGATCTTGGAACCCTTTGCCGAGAGGACGGCGACGACGCCGTGGGCCTTCTTGTTGGCGGCCTTGTCGAGCTTGATGCCGAGCGCGCCGAGACGGTTGATGATGCGCTCGCGGACCTCGGTGGAGTTCTCGCCGATACCGCCGGTCATGATGATCGCGTCAGCGCCGCCGATGACGGTGTTGTAACCGCCGATGTAGAGCGCCGTGCGATAGGCCAGCATCTCAAGCGCGAGTTCGGCCTGCTTGTCACCCTTCGCCGCCTTGCCGCAGATGTCGCGGCAGTCGGAGGAACCGGTGAGCGCGAGGAGACCCGACTTCTTGTTGAGGAGGTTGTCGGCCTGCGCGGGCGTGAGCTTCTCGGCTTCCATGATGGAGAGGACCGCCGCCGCGTCGATATCGCCGCAACGCGTACCCATCACCATGCCCGCAAGCGGGGTCAGTCCCATCGAGGTGTCGACGCACTGGCCGTTCTTGACGGCCGAGAGCGAGGAACCGTTGCCCATATGGCAGGTCACGAGATTGACCTTGGACACGGGCTTCTTGAGGAACTTCGCGGCCTCCTGCACGATGAACTTGTGCGAAGTGCCGTGGAAGCCGTACTTGCGGATGCCCATCTTCTTATAGTACTTGGGATCGATCGCGTAAAGCGCGGCGCAGTCAGGCATCGTCTGGTGGAAGGCGGTGTCGAAGACGGCAACGTTCGGAACGCCCTTGAAGATCTTCTCGCAGGCCTTGATGCCGCCGAGATTCGGGGGCATGTGCAGGGGGCCGAACTTGACGAGCTTCTCGAGCTTCTTCATCACGGCAGGCGAGACCTTCACGGAGTCCTTGAAGACCTCCGCGCCATGAAGGACACGGTGGCCGATCGCGTCAACGTCCTTCGCGGCATCGCCGAGATCGGCGACGACCTGATCCAGCGCAGCCGTGTGGTCCTTGGGACCGCCGCAGCCGATGCGCTCGACGAGGCCCTTCGCGATGCGCTCGCCCTTCTGCATGTCGAAGAGCTGGTACTTGAGCGAGCTCGAGCCCGAGTTGATGACGAGAACTTTCCTGATTGCCTTCTTCATTTTCACTTTTCTTCCTGAGGTCCGCCCGTCGGCAAGGACAGGCGGACTGACTGGTTTTTACTGTTCGATGACGACCTTGTAGAAGCCGCTCGTGCCGTTGTCCTCCGGCAGCTCGATGGCCTGAGCGTCGGCGCCGATCTTGACCGTCGCGGACTTGACCTTGCTCCAGTCGGCTTCGAGCGTGTCCTTGTGGTAGACCACACAGGTGACCTCGGTCGGGGCCGTCTCGAGCTGTCCGTAGAGACCCGTCGCGAGCTCCTTCTGTGTGCCGTCGACCTGGATGACAAGCTTGCCGTCCTCGAAGCCGATGGAGGAGATCGTGACCGAGTCGACCTCGGACTCGACCGTCAGCCTGCCGGACTCGTCGACCGAAAGCGAATTCGGATCGACGTTGAGCGCAAGCGCCGCGTCCTTCGGCGAAGAAAGCGTATAGACGACTTGCGCGCCCAGTCCATCGCCCGTGGCGCCGGCGCCAAGCTTCACGGCGAGGTTGTTCGCCAGCGATTTCATAACCGCGGCATCGCCGGGGAGAGTGGCATCGATCTTGTCCGTGCCGTTGAGAAGCTTGCCGCCGTTGGTGGCAACCTCCCAGGCGTCGGGCAGATTGTTGCCGTTGACATCCGTATCTTCAATGTAGAGTAGCGCCGTTTCCGAGCTCGTCCCCGTATCGCCCACGACTATAGCCGCGGGAGCATAAGGCGCGTCTGAAGATTTCTCGCGCGAGCAGACATAGCCCCACGATTCGAAGCTGTCGCGCACGTACGCATTCCCGTAATTCTTCGAATCGAGCCAGGCCATGATGTAGTATTTGCCGCGCGGCAGACCGTAGACGAGCGCATTGGCAATATGCGCAACTTTCGCGGATGTCACCGAGGAGGTGTTGGTTACCACCGTGCGCGAGACGGGCGTGCCGCTGAAGTCCGGCGTGCCGTACGCAGCGACGCGGACCACCGCATCGTCGAGCGCGGCCTTGGGACCGAAGTATTTGACCGCCACCGGCGCGGAGCCGCTGACGTAACCGTTCGCGGGCGCGCTCATACGGAAGACCGGGCCTTCGGACGACCAGAAGTCGCTCTTGAACTTCGAGTTGTACATCGTCACGCGCCATGAATAGTTCTTGTCGTTCTCAAGCGTTTCGCCGACATACGCTTCGGATTCGAAGGTGTAGGTCTTGTCGGACGCCATCGGCGGCGTGCGGCGGATGCCCGAATCCCAGATGGTCTTCGCGCCATCGAGAATCTGCACGCGGAAGGCGGAATACGAATTCACGCCGTTCATGGTCCACTTAAACGTCGGATGCGAAGCGTTGACGATCGACCCTTCCGAGCCCGGAGCGATCGCCACCGGACGCGTGCGGTTCTTTGTCGAGTCGAGGTGGCGCACCGTGGCGATCGAGAAGAGGTTGTTCGTCGTATCGGTTTCGATAGTGCCGTTGCCCATTACGATCCGGTAAGTGACGTTGGTCGGATCGCCGCAATACTCCTTGACATATCCGTTTTTGACCACCTCTTGTTCAAAGTATTCCCAATCGAGATCGAAGACGTTATCGCCCAGAACATCGCCCTCGAAGAAGAACGAGCGCTGATCAAGTTCGATCCACTTGTCGACGATCACGCGGTTGGCGACGCCGACCTGGTCGACGCCCCACCCATTAATGAGCGTGCGGATAACGCGAATTCGTTCGTACTTGCCGCCAGAAGGCTCGCCGGGGAGGAGGTTGCGGTTGTCGCCGTCTTCCGTTCCGTAAAGGACGAAGCGGTCGGACAGGCCGGTCTTGATATCCGCGCGGGTGATAACCGGGCTGACATCGGTAAGTTCGATTTCGCCCTTCGCCGAATACCAACCCACATTGATTCCGCGAACAAAGCCCAAGGGCTCGCCAGGAGTGTAGGTGCCGGAGTTGTCGAGATCGATAAAGGCAACAATCGAGTTGAAGCCTTCCTTCACATAGCCGCTTTCGGGCTTGGCGAAGACAAGCGTCTGCTTGCCGCTCGCAAGGCTTTCAACTGGCGTTGCCTTGTAGACGGCGTCGGGCACTACGAGATCGGCGCTGGTGTAGGTTTGGATTACCACCGGCGCGTAGGCGGCGACATTCTGGGCTTCGCCGGCTGTGCCGGAGTTCGTCTCCCCATCGGCATTGCCACCGGTGGTCAGCACCTGCTGGCCGTTGTAATAGAACGTGAGATAGATTGTCGGCTCGGGGCGTCCAGCGATGCCGCTGGTGACAACCGTGTTCGTATCGTTCGTAGAAGCGGCCGCGAAGTCGCGGTAGCGGCGCTCGGCGAAATTGGTCCAGCCGTCGTCGTCGTTGTCGGTAAGCTGATCCCAGGCGAACCGGTTCGAGAACTCGGTGCCGACTTCGTCTTCCCAATCGTCCTCAATCATATCGTTGTCAGTGAAGATCTCACCGGCATAGAGCGAGCCGATCTGGTAGAAGTAATCGAGGTTGAACGGATCGACCGAGAAGGCGTTGTCGGGGTCGAACTTGACGCCGAGGTCAAACACCTCCGAAAGGAGATATTCAACATAGTTGCAAAGCCCGTCGCCGTCTTGATCGTCCATCGCGCCGGCGCCCTTGATGTGATACTTGAAGGCCATGGCGTCGCCAATGCCATCGCTGCCGGTGTCGCCGGCGAACGGATCGGTCGGATGGTAGCCGCCGTCGTATTCCTGATACATCGTAAGCGTGTCGGCGTCGGCATCGAAGCTGCGGTCATCGCGATTCCACGGCGAGTGCGGCGCGGCGGCGAGGCGGCAATAGGCGGGTGCGCCCTTGTCGTCGTTGCCGAACATCGTGTAGAGTTCCCAGCCGTCCAGCACGCCGTCGGCATCCTGATCGATCTGCTTGTAGCCCGTCACAATCTCCTTCTTGTTCGTGATCGCTCCGACCGCGAGGAGGTAATCCGCCACGTAGGTCTTGTCCTTCTTCGTGAAGTTCTTGGAGTTGACCCACTCCGTGCGCGGAATCCAGCCGTTCGCCGTGTTGGAGTTGAAGCCGAACTTCGAGTAGACCTGGGCGTGGACGAACACGATGTTCTGCCAGCCGTAGCCCGCGTAGCCGTTGTCCTTGAAGCTGCTGTCGGCCGTGTTGATGACCTTGAAGCCGGAGCCGGCCTGGAAGGTCACGTTGGTACCGATACCGAAGAGCTTCTGCTTCTTCTTGCCGTAGTAGTAGGTGGACATCAGCGAGGTGATGTTCTCGGCCGGCTCGCCGTTGCGAATCGGGCATTCGGTCGGGGAGAGCTTCGTATCCTCGGAGAGGTAGTCGCTCACCCAGTACCAGGCCGCGTCGTTCTTGTTCGTGCCGGTGCCGATGTAGACGAGGTAACCCTTGGCGGTGGCGTAAGCCATCACGTCGCGCTCCAGCCATTCGCCGCCGTTGTCGAGAACCGGATCTTCATCGTCCGTATCCGGGACGTCGTCGCCGTCGGAGTCGGGCTCTTCATCGTCCGTATCCTTCGCGCCTTCAAGCGGATCCTCGATCTCGCCGAACTCAGGAGCGACCGGGTTGAAGATGCCGTACTTCTCGTAGAAGTCTTCGTCGCGGTCATAGATGCCGTTGTCGTTCCAGTCGGTATCCTGGAGGTAGACCGTCGCGGTCTCGCTCGGGTTGAGCTTGGCGAGCAGCGCGCGCGGCTCGAAGCCGTACTCGGTCTCACCGAGACGCGTCACATAACCCCAGGCGTCGTACGGACGGCGAATCTCATTGTTCGCACGGCCGTCGTCGGGATTCTTGACCGCCCAGGCGGCAACATAGTAGGAGCCATTCTCACGGAGGCCGGAGATCGTATTCGTCACGCCGGTCGTCTGGCCCGTGATGATCTTCACGGGATTGACGAGGTCCTCGCTCTCGTAGACCGCAACGGTGATGCCGTCGAGGGAGTCGAGAATCGGATGAATGACCTGGACATCGAGCTTGCCGTTGAAGTTCTTCGCCGCGTTGACGCTGAACTCCGCGATCTCGCTCCACTCGGTCTCGTCGTCGACGACCGTGTCAGGACCGCCGAACTTGTCGTTACCGAGGAGGATGCGGACCGTGTGGGTGCCAACGTCGAGGTTGGAGCCCATGAGCTCCTCGAGGTCGAGCGTCTTACGGCCACGCGCAACGCCCGTGAGCGGGAAGCCGCCCTCGTCGCCGAACTCAGCGCCGTCAACCTCGATCCAGAAGCGGGTATAGATGAAGCCATCCGTCGGGATCGTGAAGGAGATCATCGTGTCGCCGACGAGCGAATCCGCCGTGCCGATCACGTTGTTGGCGCGGTCACGCTTGAGCGAGTAGTGGATCGTGAACTCCTCGTTGACCTGCTGGTCAACCGTCTGGAGGGTGATCTCACCGGTCTCCTCGTTCACGACCTGGACCGTATAGTGGTTGAGGTTGGTCACGCTGATCGTGTTCTGGTTGTCATTGAGCGCACCCGTCTCACCGTCGACGATGCGCGGCACCGTCAGGCGGACGATCTCATACGTGACGGACTCGAGGGTTGTCGGATCGGACGCAAGGTCGAAGTCTTCCACCAGCATCTTGTCGAGGCCGATGAACTCGTAGGCCTTGTTATCCGGATCTTCCGGATCTTCCGTGAGCATCCATTCCTCAGGATACACGCAGTCGCGGTTGACGTTGTTCCAGTACTTGCGGAGGAGCACGCCCTTCGGGGTGATTTCCTTGCCGTTCTTCTTCGTGCGGACGAAGCCGATGAGCTGGTAGACCTCGTCATCCTTGACAAGCGGGATCACCGGGAAGGCCTCGTTCTTGTCACCGAGCTGGATGGAGATGTCGCCACCCTTCCAGCCAACCGTGGTCTCGGTCGTGCCGTAGGTCATCTCATAGGAGAACTCGACCGCCTGCGCATCGGCGGGAGCACCCGCCTCAGCGCCGCCCTCGGCCTCGCCGACGACGTACGCGCGGAAGAGCGCCGCACCCTGCTTGAGCGAACCGGCCGTAGGCTCGGCGAGCGTCACCTGGGCGATGCCGCCGCTGAACTCGGCAGTGACGTTCCACGTCGCCTGGAGTTCCGTGCCGTTCTCCGGGAAGGTCGGATTGACCTGGAAGGCCTCGACGATCACCGCGAGGGTGTCGTTGCCCGCATAGCGGAGCGTGAGGTTCATCGTCGGCATGATCTTGCCGCTGAAGTCGTGTTCGACCATCCAGACTTCCGTTGTGACCGCGCCGTCATCGGAGACGACCTCAGTCGCGTTGGAGGTGGTGTTGGCGTAGCCGTAACGCGCCGCGGACCAGTAATCCCAGCCCGTCGCCATCGAGGCCGTGCCGGCGCCCTGGAGGGCGTCCATGCCGAGGGCCGCGCGGGCTTCGATCTCGATGAACTCAGCCGCGTTGAAGCGCTTGCCGAGGTAGGTCTTGACGCCACGGTCCGTGAAGCTACGGAAGTAGTCCGGCGTCACGCCGTCGGAGAACGCCTTCGTCAGGTCGATGTCGGCGAGCGAGGTCGGATCGAGGTAGTAGCCGAGCATTTCGCCCAGCGCGTGGACCTGATCGAGATCGTCGTCAGCATAGTACTTGTCCGGCGTCACGCCGAAGTTCTTCGCCACCGCGTCGGTGAGGTAGTCGAATTCCTCGGGATCGCCCGTCAGGAGTTCGCTCTTGAAGAGCTCGTCGCGGACGGTATACTTGTTCCACGGATCGGTCGGCTGCAGGCCACGATTGTATTCCTTGTAGTTCTCAAGCGTGTCGCCGTCGTTGTCGCTGGCGCGATCGCCGTATTTCCACGGGCTGATGGCGGTGCCGTTCGTGAACGTCGTCGCGTTCATCTCGTTCGGACCGAACATCACATAGAGCTCCCAGCCGTCGCTGACGCCGTCCTCGTCGAGGTCGGTGTTGTACGGCTTGAGCGTGTAGTTCTTCCAGAGGTTCTTGATGTTGACTTCCTTCTCGTCGCAGATGCCGAGCGACTCGAGGTAGCGGACGACGAGGTACTTGTCGAGCGCCGTGAACGGCTTGGTGTTCACCGCGTCAGGACCGGCCACTGCCGTGAGCGGGTTGAAGCCGAACACCGCATAGACCTGCGCATGGACGTAGGCGACCTGCTCGGTCGAGACCGCCGCGACACGGTTCTCCGTGCCAGCTTCGGCCGTCAGCTCGACACGGCCACCACGGCCGACGTACTTGACAGCCTTGCCGTTCTCGATCACCGGATACTCGTACATGGAGTAGAGCTCGAGGCCCTCGGCCGAGTCGCCGACGAACGGAATCTCCGAACCCTCGGCGAGGATGTACTTGTAGGCGGTCGCGCCTTCCGTCGTGTTGCGGACGGTGATGACGGTCGCATTGGTGACCGCGAAGGCCATCACGTCGCCGTCAGCCGCTTCGTCGGCATCCGGGAAGTTCGGGTCGAGGTCGGCATAGAGCGCTTCCCAGCCGTCGGGCATGCCGTCGTTGTCGGAATCCTGCTTGTCCTTGTCGGTACCGAACGAATCCTCGTCGGTGTCGCTGAGACCGTCGTCATCGGAGTCGGTTCCGAGCGCAGCTTGCTGCTGGCCTTCCTCGACGCTGAAGAACTTCGGTTCGCTGCAGTCCGGAATCTCGTTCTTGTTGGTGTCGCAGTCTTCGATGTAGATTGTGACGGACGGATAGGCCATCATCTCGTCGGTGACCGTGACGTCCGCCGGCGTGTAGATCGAGACCGCATCGGTGCCGACGTAGTTGGCGTAGCCCCACGGCTCCCAATTGTCGCGCACACCGTTGTTGTTCAAATCGGCGTAGGCGCGCAGGTAGTAATCGCCCGGCGCAATGCCGCGCAAGGCGACATTGGTCGTCGTCAAATCGTAGTAGTCGCTGATGGACGCGGTGTCGGCAACGCGCATGCGCGCAGCGGGGGCGCCGGTGAAGTCGGCGTTCTCAAACGCTTCGACCACGATCAGGTTCGTGAGGTCGGACGTACGGGCCGTACCGAAGTAGCGGACGGACGCGGCGACATTGCCGTAGCCGGTCGGGATCATCGGATGACGGTTGACGTTGGCGACGTCCATCTGGAACTCGCCCCACTTGCTCCACACCGCGTCATCGTCGGACTCGTTGTACTTCGCGTTGAGGAGCGCGACACGCCAGAAGTAGTTGGTGTTGTCGTTGAAGATCGCCGAACCGTTCGTCGAGACGCAGCAGCCCGCGTAGAGGTCAGGCGTGACCGCGTAGACCGAGGTGCCCGCCGTGAGACCCGTGCGGCCCGGCAGCACCGTGACGCCGGAATCGTAGACCATCTCGGTCATGTTCGTCGAGGTCCAGACCTGGAGGCGGTAGGCCTTCATCGTCTCGTCGTTGTTGACGAAGCGGAAGGTCGGACGCGCCGAGTAGACCGGCTGGGCGTCGATCGGTTCGCGGAGCGTCGGGATGGCGCGCTGCGTGCCGAAGGTGTTGACGAAGCTGGAGATGACGAGGTTCGAGGTCGAACCGTCAGGCATCGTGACGACCTGCTCGATGTCGTAGCCGACGCTGATCAGCTCGCTGTCGAGGTCCTTCAGGCCAAGCTTCTTGGCGTCCTTGACGAGCCACTTCCAGTCAAGGTCGGGCTGGGCGATCGTCAGGATGTCGGCTTCCGTGATGTACGGACGGTCATCGAGGACCACCGTGCGCGCCGGAATCGAGCGCATCTGGATCGTCTTGCCTTCGATCTTGTTCTGGCCGTTGATCTCCTTGCGGCGGACGGTCACCTTGATCGTCTGCTGCGCGACAGGATCCGCCGCGGCTTCACCGCCCTCGGCGCCCGCGTTGGCGTCGGCGACGGCTTCGATCTCCGTGCGCGCGATCACGCTCGAGGAATCCTTGACCTCGATGACGAGTTCCGGCGTCTTGTGCCAGCCGATCGTCACGTTCTGGAGCATGCCATAGGGCTCGCCCTCGGTGAACTGACCGTTGCCGTCGAGGTCGATGAACGCCTCAACCGTGTTGACGCCCTCGCGGACGCGGCCCTTGGTCGCTTCGCTGACCCAGATGGCCTGCGGCCAGTTCTCGCCGATGCGATAGGTCCAGTCGACGCGGAAGACACAGCCGTCGAGCGACTCGCCGCTACCGGCGACCACCAGACCGAGGTCGATGGAGTACTCGCCCGTGCGGTAGTCAATCTTACCGATCAGCGTACGGGACGCGCTGTTGGTCGGCGTGTAGTAGATCTCGCCATAGTGGCCGTCGGTATCCGAGACCATCGTCGCGAACTGCTCCCACTCAATCGCCGAATCGACGATTTCGATGTTAGGATTGTAGAGCAGCGCCTCAAGGTACTCTTCGTACGTACCGGTACGAACTCCGTAGTTTTGATCCTCAGGATCCGTCCAACGATAGTTCTGGTTGGAGGTCATCTTCGTCTTGGAGAAGATGCCGCTGCCAGGAACGACGCAGCCCGGGTTGAGGAAGCCATGGAGCTTCGCCTCGCCGAAGAAGCCGCCGAGCACGCGCGTGCCGGTCTGGACCTCGCCAGCGGAGCCCTCGACCATGAAGGTCGCGTCGACACGCGGCGAGGTGCCGGTGTAGGTGCGGACCACGAGGCCGGCGCCGGAGATGTCCTGCACGCCATGATAGGTGATGCGGACGCCGATTGCCGGGGTCGGATAGCAGAGGACCTGGAGGTTGCCGTCGAGGAAGCGGTCGATGAGGTCGGCCGCGTAGCTGCCGCGCCAGGTGAACGCACGGCACTCGGCGAAGTTGGACCAGCCATCCTCGTCCTTGTCGTCGTTCGGATCGTAGACGCCGAGCGAGCTGTAGTTGACGTTGTACTGCTTCTCCCACCAGTCTTCCATGAAGTCATGGTCGGTCGCAATCTCGCCGAGGTACTCGTTCGGGCTCAGGTTGGCCGCAATGTCCGCGACGTTCGTCGGACCGGAGAGGAAGTAATCCACGACCTGCTGGTCATAGCCGGTGCGCGCGAGCAGCGGGTTGAGGAACGGGAAGCCGTTCACCATCCCGTAC
>CALZAJ010000004.1 GCA_945613785.1 uncultured Verrucomicrobiota bacterium
TCAGAATTTTGAAATCCTTAAAGGGGAGTGGATGTTACACGGAAAAATCACACCCGTGTTGTTCTACTCCGCTAAAATCCGCTCCGTAAATGGACGGCATTTTGCTATAATTTCCCTGTCGGTCGGGCGCAACCCAACCGGCAACTGATCTTTGATATCGGCGGCAAGGCGCCCCTGCGCAATTTTGCCGCCACCATCAAATGTGCGTAAGCGCATTTTTTGCTTCCCTGAAAAACGACCAATTTTTGTACTGAAGCGAAGGATGTGGCTATGCAGGCCTATGCATCCTGGATACATTGTACCCAGGCCTTATGTGCATCTGGTTTGCGTGCCCGTTCTTGATATTTCAGTACGGGCGCTTGGTCGTGCCTTCAGGGAGATATCTCGAACGAGGCACGCTCTTTTTATGCCGCCGAAGGGGCGCAGCCGATTCTCTCGATGAGTGGCGTAAGCGTAGAGGTTGAACTGTGGCTAAGAGAAGTGCGGATAAAGGGGCTCAGTCGTCGGCTGCGACGGCGTTTTCGGCTATCGACAAGAAGCTGTGGTTGCCGGGGAGCGGATGCTCGGGTGCACTCGATTATATGGAGCAGTCGAGCTGGCTTCTCTTTCTCCGTTATCTCGATGCACGTGAAGAGGAACGCCTTTTGGAAGCGGCGATGGTCGGTAAGGTTTACGAGCCGGCCTTGCCGAAGAAACTCAGATGGTCGACGTGGGCCTATCCGACGACGGACGACGGCAAGCTCGATGTCGACAAGATCTTAAAAGGCGATGAGCTGATCGTCTTCGTGCAGCATACGCTCTTCCCCGGGTTGAGGCGGCTGAAGGATGATGCGACCGATGTTTCGTCCATTCAGTATCGTATCGGATCCATCTTTGAGCAGCTCAATTGTCGCTTTACGGACGGCTTCCTCTTGCGTGAAGTGATCGAGCTCATGCAGCCCCTTAAGTTTCAGACCGAGGAGGATCGCCACGAACTTTCGGTCCTTTACGAATCGCGCCTCGGCGAGATGGGTAACGCGGGGCGTGACGGCGGACAATACTACACGCCGCGTCCCTTGATTCGGACGATGATTCGCCTACTTGATCCCCAGGTCGGCGAGAAGTTTGATGACGGCGCGTGCGGTTCGGGCGGCTTCTTGTGCGAGGCATATGCGTACATGCGCGAGAAGGCGAAGAGCGATCCGAAGGCGTATGACATTCTGCAGCGCAAGACCTTTACCGGCGGCGAAGTGAAGCCGCTCGCGTATGTCTCGGCGCAGATGAACTGCATTCTTCACGGACTCGAATCGCCCAACATCACCTTCGGCGATACGCTTTCGAATAAAATTGCGGACTTTACCGAGCGTGATCGCGTCGATGTGATCGGCGCGAATCCGCCGTTCGGCGCGGGCGCCAATAAGATCAATCAGCAGAACTTCACGATCACGACGAGCGAGACCGCTCTCATGTTCATGGAGTACTTCATGGCCAAGCTCAAGAAGAAGGGCCGTGCCGCGATCATCATCAAGAACACGTTCCTCTCGAATACCGATAATGCGTCCGTGGCGATTCGAAGGATGCTCCTCAACAAGTGTCGTCTCAATTGGGTTCTCGATTTGCCGCAGAAGGTGTTCACGGCTGGTGTGCATACGGTCGTCCTCTTCTTCACCAAGGACGGTCCGACAACTGAGCCGATCAATTATTACCAGCTCGATTTGAAGGGCGTGAGTCTCGGCAAGACGCGTCCCTTGAACGAGAAGGATCTCGCCGAATTCGAGGCGATGTACAAAGGCGAGGTCAAGGAAAGTGCCGCGCATTGGACAATCGATCCGAAATCGCTCGATGAAATGACGCTCGATCTTTCGGTCAACAACCCGAATGTGGTCGAGGAGAAACTGCCGACTGCTGCGGAATTGAAGGCGAGCATCAAGGCAGTGTATGCCGAGATCGGTGAGATCTTGGCGGGGATGTGATTTTGGCCGTGTAGAACATGGAGAACGTATAGATGAGAGAGGTGGTTTTAACGCAGCTTGTCGCGGCGAAGCGTAGCGAAGACGGAAGGCTCAGAGACGCAGAGGCTTGGCCGAAGGTCAGGTTGGGGGATGTGTGTGAGATTAATCTCGGTAAGACGCCTCCTCGGGGAGATAGACGATATTGGGATAATAAGAAGGTTTGCGGTGTTAGATGGTTGTCTATCGCTGACTTGGCAGAGACGCAAGACGGATTTGTAAACGATTGCAAAGAATATATTACAAGAGAAGCGATAGAGCAGTGCGGTGTTCCGATAGTCAAAGCAGGAACATTTCTTTTGAGTTTTAAGCTCACTCTTGGACGAACGGCGATAGCAGGTTGTGATTTGTGTACTAACGAAGCAATTGCCGCTTTGCCACTACTGTCTGAGTATGACGGTAAGATTGATTTGGGGTATCTCGGTCTGTATTGTTGTTTCTTTGATTGGGATGAATATGCTTCGAAAGACGAGAAAGTTTTAGGCAAAACTTTAAACAAGAAGAAGCTTGCAGAGGTTCCGATCTTGCTTCCACCTCTCGCTGTTCAGCGCGAGATTGTGGAGCGATTGGAGAAAGAGCTTGGGGCGGTTGATAAGATGACGAAGGGGTTTGAGAAGATCGCCGCGGATGCCGACGCGCTCTTCAAAGCCGAGCTGAAGGAGGCGTTTGAAGAAGTCAAGCGTAGCGGAGCTGAGACGAAGCGGCTAGGGGATGTGTGTTCGAAGATTGGAAGCGGAGCAACACCGCTGGGAGGAAAGAGCACTTATCTCGAAGAAGGTATATCGCTAATCAGAAGTCAGAATGTTCTTGATTTGACTTTCTCATATCAAGGGCTTGCTCATATCAGCGACAAACAGGCAGAGAAACTTGATGGAGTTTCGGTTAAGAGTGAAGATGTCTTGTTGAATATTACGGGCGACTCTGTTGCGAGATGTTGTGTGGTCGACGACGGGTGTCTTGAGGCGAGGGTTAATCAGCATGTTGCGATTATTCGACTGAAAGATAAAAAGCAGGTTAGCCCAAAATTCTTGTCTCTCTATCTTGTAGCAGAGAAAGATTTTCTGTTGGTAGAAGCGCAAAAAGGATCGACGCGTAAAGCGCTCACCAAATCTTTTATTGAAGATATTGAGATTCCCAAACTTGAATTCTCCGAGCAATCCGCCATCGTTGCGAAGCTGGATGCGGCGCTGGAGAAGAGTGGGCAGCTCAAAACTGCCGCGGAGAAGGGGCTGGAGACCTGTGCGAAATTGCGTAAGGCGATTTTGAAGGAGGCGTTCTCCTACTGCGTCGAGGCTACGGAGGACAAGGAATGAACGAGGCGCAGACGCGGCACGATTTGATTGATCCTGCGTTGCATGACGCGGGGTGGAATGAGCTGCCTGCACGTATTGCGACGGAGCAGGTTGCGCCCGGACGTGTTGAGAGTGATGGCAAGTCGCATAAGCCCGAGCGTGCCGATTACGTACTCATGCACGGCACGCGGCGTATCGCTGTTGTCGAGGCGAAGAGTGATGAGAAAAGCGTGGACGCGGGTGAGGCGCAAGCGCGGCGATATGCGGAAGCGCTCGGCGTTCGCTTCGCCTATTCGACGAACGGCAAGGCGATTCGTGCTTTCGACCTAGTCGCCGGGTCGAGTACGGATATTGATGGCATGTATTTTCCGACGCCGGCGGAACTCCTCGATCTCCTCGCGCGAACGGATGAGGAAAGTCCGCTCGAAAAGATCTGCCGAGAGATTCCGTGGAAGACGAGCGGCTCGCGCGGCATTCGATATTATCAAGAACGTGCGGTCGAGGGTGTCATCAAGGCGATTGGCACGGGACAGAAGAACGCGCTCATCACGCTTGCGACCGGAACCGGCAAGACGTTTATCTCGTTCCAGCTCGTGTGGAAGCTCGTGCAGGCGAGATGGACGCGTAAGTCGATCGGATTAAAGAAGCCACGTGTGCTCTTCCTGGCCGACCGCAACATTCTTGCCGATCAGGCGAAGGAGAGTTTTGATTTCCCGACGAACGAGTGCTATCGTTTGACGGCCGATACCGATAATCCGCCGATGGATCGCACGGTCTATTTCTCGATTTATCAGACGCTGCTCGGCAAGGGTGAGGCGGATGAGCTCAGCGAAGAGGATACGCGTGAGGTCAAGTTCAAGAAGTTCCCCAAGGACTTCTTCGATCTCGTCATCATCGACGAATGTCATCGTGGCGGCGTGAACGACGAATCGGCGTGGCGCGTCGTCCTCGATTATTTCTCGAGCGCGTCGCATGTTGGCCTGACTGCGACGCCGAAGTGTGACGTCAACGGTTCGACGTACGAATACTTCGGACAGCCCGTCTATCAGTATTCGCTGAAGGAAGGTATCTCCGACGGCTTCCTGACACCGTATCGCGTGAAGATCTGTCACTCGACCTTGAGCGACTATCGCTATGAGGCGGGCGATATTATCGAAGGGGACGATGAGGAGCTCAAGAAGGAAAAGTACTATTCCAATGATGAGCTCGAGCGTGATCGCGTCCAAATCGCCCAGCGCGATCGCCATTTCGTCAAGGAGCTCTTCGATGTCATGCCGTATAAGGAGAAGGCGCTCGTCTTTTGCGTGACGCAGGAGCACGCGATGCGAATCGCGCACATCATCCGCGAAGAGGCGAAGAAGCGCGGTGTGTTCGCGCCGCATTACTGCGAGCGCGTCACTTCAGAGGATGGCGCGGCAGGTGAGCAGTTCCTGAAGGAGTTTCGCAATAACGAGAACGAGGTGCCGACAGTTCTCACGACTTCGCAGAAGCTGTCGACCGGCGTGGACGCCTGTAACGTGCGGTCAATCGTCCTCATGAAGCAAGTGAAGTGCATGGTCGAGTTCAAGCAGATCATCGGCCGTGGCACGCGTCTGTATGATGGTAAGCCGTACTTCACGATCTACGATTTTACTGATGCGACGCGGAAGTTCCAGGATCCGAAATGGGATGGCGAAGTGGTGTGCCCGAAGTGCGGGAAGAATCCGTGTGCATGCGGGAAGGGCGGAACCGATCCGAAGCCGCCAAAACCGCCGGCTCCTCCTTGCCCCAAGTGCGGATGCAGTCCGTGTGTTTGTGGGATGCCGGAAAAGATCGGAATCAAGATCAAGCTCGGTCCGCATCGTCTCATCACCGCGTATTGGGAAGATAAGGTCTTCTTCGATAATGAAATGATCACCGCTGCGGAGTTCCTGACGCGCTTCGCAAACGCGATTCGCAGCGTGACGAAGAGTCCGCAGATGCTCAGGGCGTGTTGGGCTGATATGAAGGATCGTGCCGATTTCATCGAGAAGATGGAAATGATCGGGTTCGATGAAGAGCGGCTCAGGGAGATTCAGAAGAACACGGGAAGGATCGATTGCGATATTCTCGATGTGATGCTCGATATCGCGTATGACGTCGATCCGGTGACGCGTGCGTTTCGTGCCGAGCGCGCGGAGGGAATGTTGACCGGTGTTGAGGGCGAGCGCAAGTCGCTGCTTGCGGTCATCATGAAGAACTATGTGAAGGACGGTGTCTGGACCTTAACGGCGGAAAGCTTCCGTGATTTGCTGATGCAGATGTACACGACGCTCGGCGGTGCATACCGTAAACTCGATTTCAAGACGCCGGTTGAGGCGATGTCCTTCTATGGCGACGTCCAGCGCGAGATCTACGCGTGATAGTTGCGACTTCTTCTACCTGATCGCACCAAATGCGCGGTTGCACGCTCGGGAGTAGCATGTGGTATAATTCACTCATGCGGCGGATTTTACAGGTGGTTCTCTTTCTTAGCGTCTGCAGTCGGGCCTTTTCCTTGACGGCAGACCATTTGCCGCCCAGTTCCTTTGCCGATACTGAGGTTTCGACGAATGTGGCGCCGAAAGGGGCTTTCGTCGTCGCGTCTGGGGACAACTTCCGCTATCTGCTGCTGGATCTTGAGCTGAACGCCACGCCGTCCAACACCTATGTGTTCGCCTGGCAGGGCGTAGCTGAGAACCGGGACGGTAATCAGTTGACGGAGCGGCGAATCGAACTCTGTCAGAATGGCGATGCGATTGTCTCCACGAATGGCGTTTCAAGTACAATCCCCTACGAGATTCCCTTCGCGCACGACGGCTACGGACAGGACGACGACTGGGTGCGGGCGAACTTCACGCGGCTTCAGCGTGTTTCGCCGTCGTTGACGAACGCAGAAGAGATCATTTCGATTGGCTATACGAATTGGGTTGCTCAACAGGTCGGCGTCGGGTTGCTGAACGGGCTTTACATGTTCTCTGCGGAGTTCCTGGAGGATCCGCCGGAGCCGACGCTGCTCTATATCGGCGACTGCTCGGTTTGCGTGACCCGTGCGGGCGTCTACTCGTTTGTCCTTCCTTAAGCGATGTCTGATGAATGGATTTGATGGTAGTGATCAAGCTGATATTCCAGATGGTTGCATATTGAGCCTGAAAAAGAAGGCCAAGAATAGTAGTGATCGCTGGCAGTCACCTGTTGGAGCATCGACTTTTGAAAGTAAGACAAATGCGGAGGTGTATTCACGATGAGATTTTCTATCGCAGCATCTGTTGTGTTGGGTTTTCTGCCATCGTATGCAGATCACTCGCCAGAAACGAATCAAGTGATTTCAATAGAGATTGGTGATGGCTATGTTATTGAGCAATTATCTACTGGCGAAGAATGTTCGATTGTGACTTGCGATATTTCTGTTGATCAAGATGGGATTGCAACGAGCAATGAGTTGGTGCCTGACCTACCTGTGCTTCCGGGCGATGAGAGTGCGACAAATGCGTTTGCTGTCACTTTGCTTGAGATGCTTCAGATTTCTGCAGTCGATAATTTTGATCAGACAGACGAGAATGGTGTTCCGTATACGACTCAACCAGTTGTTCCAACTTGGACCTGGGATGGTTTTCTTGGCAAGGATGAAACGAACGGATGGACTCGCGTTGCGAAGAAAGCTTGCTTTGATTGGTATTTGAATTTCATGGCAACAAATGCGTGTGCATTTACCTTTGCGCAGACCAATCTTTCCGCCACTGCAATCGATCAGTGTAGAGATCTTGCATATACGAACGCCTGGACATCCCTTATGGGGATCGCTCAGAATGTACATGCGCCCTGGCGAGATTGTGCGGGCGTATTAGCGGTAAAGTTTGTTCCTGAAATCAATGATATTGCCTCTTTCGGACTTGGAGTCTATACCAATTCAATTCATTTCGCAGATAAGGGTCGAAGAAATGTTCTTTGTGCCTATTTTGATCGTTTGGCCACGCAGCCAGGGGCAATACCAGCTGTCTATATGAATGAAATTATCAGGCATGGAAGCCGAGAGTGCGATGCAGCAATGTCTTTAGATCGCTTGTTGTCAGCTAAGGTTTCCGGTTATGAAATTAGTTCAAATCGTTTGGCAGCAGCGGTTGCGGTGCTAAATAATCCTTATTCGTGGGAGTTTCAGAATTCCTATTTCGTCAATGTCACCAATCAGCTCCTGAACGCCGGTCGGCCGTTGGTGCGGCTTGAGCTGCCGTGAGCATCTGGTGGGAAGTGCGGTGGGTTGGCATGTTGTTTTTTGGCTTCTATGGGTAATGCAATCCCGTTTGTGCTATAATACGCGAATATATTTCTAAAACCCCCTAACGAGGAAAGTGACAATGGACGCTCAGGCTTGGGAAAAGGTCGATGAACTCATAGACAAGAACCAGACGAAGACGATCAAGGATCTCTTCGCGGAAGACAAGGATCGCGCGGCGAAGTTCTCGCTCGAGGCCGCGGGCTGGTTCCTCGACTACTCCAAGAACCGCATCGACGAGGCGACGATGAAGGCGCTCATCAAGCTCGCGGAGAAGGCAAACCTCAAGGAAGAGATCGAGAAGATGTTCACCGGCAAGAAGATCAACGCGACCGAGGGCCGCGCCGTTCTTCACACCGCGCTTCGCTGCCAGGACAAGAACGTCAAGATCAAGGTTGACGGCAAGGACGTCATGCCGGGCGTGCGCAAGGTCCTCGACCAGATGGCCGCGTTCTCCGACCAGGTCCGTCAGGGCAAGTGGAAGGGCTTCGCCGGCAAGCGCATCAAGAACGTCGTCAACATCGGCATCGGCGGCTCCGATCTCGGTCCCGTCATGGCGAACATCGCGCTCACGCCCTACACGAAGCGCAACATGAAGTTCTTCTTCGTCTCCAACGTCGACTCGACCCACATGGCCGAGACGCTCCGTGCGGTCAAGGCGAGCGAGACCCTCTTCATCATCGCGTCCAAGACCTTCACGACGCAGGAGACGATGTCCAACGCCGAGGCCGCCAAGGCCTGGTTCATCGCCGAGGCCCAGAAGGCCGGTCTCAAGAAGGCCGCCGCGGAAGCCGCCGTCGCCAAGCACTTCGTCGCCGTCTCCACGGCCGCGAAGGAAGTCGCCGCGTTCGGCATCGACACGAAGAACATGTTCGGCTTCTGGGATTGGGTCGGCGGCCGCTACTCGCTTCCGTCCGCGATCGGTCTTTCGCTCATGCTCGCAATCGGCCGCAACAACTACAAGAAGCTGCTCAAGGGCTACTACAAGATGGACCGTCACTTCCGCACGGCCCGCTTCAGCCGCAACATGCCGGTCATCCTCGCGCTCCTCGGCATCCTCTACGTCAACGGCTACGGCGCGGAGAGCTACTGCGTGCTGCCGTACGACCAGTACTTGAGCCGCTTCCCGGCCTATCTCCAGCAGATGGACATGGAGTCGAACGGCAAGTGCGTCGACAAGGATGGCAATCCCGTCACCTACTCGACGGGTCCGATCGAGTGGGGCGAGCCCGGCACGAACGGCCAGCACTCGTTCTACCAGCTCATCCACCAGGGCACGCACCTCATCCCGTGCGACTTCATCGGCTGCTCGAAGACGCACAACCCGATCGGCGACCTCCACGACAAGCTGATGGCGAACCTCTTCGCCCAGACCGAGGCGCTCGCGTTCGGCAAGACGGCCGAGGAATGCGCGGCCGAGGGCGTCGACAAGAAGCTCATCCCGTTCAAGACCTTCGAGGGCAACAAGCCCACGAACACGCTCCTCTGCGATCAGCTCACGCCCGAGACCCTCGGCGCGCTCGTCGCGCTCTACGAGCACAAGGTCTTCGTCCAGGGTGTCATCTGGAACATCTACAGCTACGACCAGTGGGGCGTGCAGCTCGGCAAGGTGCTCGCGAAGGGCGTCCTCTCCGACCTCACGGCGAAGAAGCCCTCGGGCAAGCACGACGCCTCCACCAACCAGCTCATCGCCCGTTACCGTAAGGCGGTCGGCCGGTAAGGTCCGTTGGTTCAGGAGCAACGCGGCGCAGGACGGGGTTTTCCCCGTCTTGCGTTTTTTAACGTTACTCGGGCATTGTCTGAAGAGGTTAAGGCAACCATCCGTTTGACGCGGGAGGTCGGAGATTTTGGCCCGTAATTTTCCCCTATTGCACGCGAAGCCCTATTTTTGATATACTATCCAACATTCTGTCCATGGTGGGCAGGATGAAGCGAATGAATCGGGGTATCCATCCTCGGTCAAAGCGGATTAATCGTACTTTAGATTAAAGGAGAAAACAAAATGGAAATGCCAACCTCCCAGCTCACGGGAATTACCCTCAAGGACATGTTTGACGCCGGTCTGCACTTCGGTCACCAGACCAAGCGCTGGAATCCGAAGATGAAGGGTTACATCTTCGACAAGCGCAACGGCATCCACATCATCGATCTCACGCAGTCCGTCACGATGCTCGACGAGGCCGCCGCGTTCCTCCGTGACACGGTCCTCGACGGCAAGAAGATCCTCTTCGTCGCGACGAAGAAGCAGGCGGCTGAGATGGTCAAGAACGCGGCCGAGTCGGTCGAGCAGTTCTACATCACCGAACGTTGGCTCGGCGGCACGCTGACGAACGCCAAGACGATCCGTATGTCCGTCAAGCGCATGCGTCAGCTCCAGGCGACGGCCAAGGCCAACGGTGGCCAGCTCTCCGAGCACAAGCAGGAGGCCTCCATGCTTCGTCGCGAGCTCGCCAAGCTTGAGAAGAACCTCACTGGTATCGCCGAGATGGCCGAGCAGCCCGGCGCCGTTGTCATCGTCGACTGCGTCCGTGAGGCCAATGCCGTCAAGGAAGCTGTCCGTCTCCACATCCCCGTCGTCGCGATCGTCGATACGAACGCTGACCCGGAGCCGATCGACTACGTCATCCCCGGCAACGACGATTCCGTCCGTGGCATCGAGCTCATCATGAACGGTCTCACCAAGGTGATTAAGACCGCGAACAGCGAGTACAGCGCGAAGGCCGCCGAGGAATCCAAGAAGCGTGAGACCGCCCGCAAGGAGCGCGACGAAGCCGAGAAGGCCGCCCGCGCCGAGCGCAAGACGAAGGCCGCCGCGCGCAAGCCGGCCGGTGCCGCGCCTGCCAAGAAGGCTGGCATCGCCGCCAGCGTGAAGGCCGCCGCCCGCGCCGCCAAGGAAGAGGCCGAGGCGAAGGCGAAGGCCGATCTCGCCGCCAAGCGTCAGGCTGCGGTCGTTGAGGCCGAGGCCGCTGTCGCTGCGGCGGCTCCCGCCGAGCCGCAGGCCTAAGCAACCTGACGGGGGAGCCCAGGCTCCCCCGAACCCCTACATGCTGAATTGAAAGGTTTTGAAAATGGCTATTACGATTGACATGATTAAGCAGCTCCGTGAGGCGACCGCCGCCGGCATGGGTGCGTGCAAGGAAGCTCTCACGGCGTGCAACGGCAACATGGATGAGGCCGTCAAGTATCTCCGCGAGAAGGGTCTCGCGGTTGCCGCCAAGCGCGTCGACAAGGAGTCCAAGCAGGGCATCGTCGCTCTCGCTGAAGCCGCTGACAAGAAGACGATGGCGCTCGCCGAAGTCAACTGCGAAACCGACTTCGTCGCCAAGACCGAGGCGTTCATCAAGTTCGTCGACGACGCGGCCAAGGTCGCGCTCGAGGGCAAGGACATCGAGCAGACGCTCAACGACGACTACAAGATGCTCCTCACCAAGACGGGTGAGAACGTGAAGATCCGTCGCAGCGAGCGCTATGTGCTCGAGGGTAACGGCGTGCTCTCCGGCTACATCCACATGGGTGGCAAGATCGGCGTGCTCGTCGACCTCGAGACCGGTTGCGAGAAGTGCGCGGCGAATCCGGCGGTTGCCGAGGCCGCTCACATGCTCTGCCTCCAGATCGCGGCGAACGCTCCGAAGTATGTGAATCCCGAGGACGTCCCGCAGGCCGAGATCGACGCTGAGCTCGAGATCAAGCTCAACGCGCTCAAGGAGCAGAAGGGCAAGCTTCCGCCCGAGGCCGCTCTCGTCGGCATCAAGAAGGGCATGGCCGCCAAGTACTGCACCCAGGTGTGCCTCACCAAGCAGGACTACGTCGCGGACGGCGATCTGACCGTCGAGAAGTATCTCGAGAAGGTCGCGAAGGACAACGGCCTGATGCCGCTCAAGATTCGCCGCTTCTGCCGCATGCAGCTCGGCGCCTAATTGGCGGTTGAAACCGACAAGGGGGATCGTGGCGCCAGCTGCGGTTCCCCTTTTCGTCTTAAATGATAGAATACGCTCCGATATGAGAATTGTCGTTAAAGTCGGTACGCATGCGATTGCGAAGAAAACGGGCCGTCCGGACTACCAGGCGTTGTCCCGTCTCACCACCCAGCTGAGCGCGCTGCGCAAGGCGGGTCATGAAGTCGTGTTCGTCTCCTCGGGCGCCGTTGCGGCGGGCGTGGAGGCCATGGGACTTTCCGCGCGACCGACGGACGTGAACGAGATCCAGATGTGCGCCGCGGTCGGCCAGGCCCGCTTCATCTACGAGTATGAGAAGCTCTTCGCCGCGCACGGCGTGAAGATCGGACAGATCCTCCTCACGCACTTCGACTTCGAGGAGCACCGTCGCGCGCAGAACGTGAAGAAGGCGCTCGACCGCCTCGTCAAAGCCGGCATCGTCCCGATCATCAACGAGAACGACGTCGTCGCCGATGAAGAGCTGAAGGGCAAGACCTTTGGCGATAACGATTGGCTGAGCTTCCTCATCGCCAAGCTCGTGAAGGCCGACGTGCTCATCCTCCTCACGACGGTGGACGGACTCCTCGACGCGACCGGGAAGCGCATTCCGCACGTCGATTCATTCAAGAACGTGCTCAAGCTCGTCCGTGCGGGCGAGAAGGGCAAGCTCTCGAAGGGCGGCATGGACTCGAAGCTGAAGGCCGTGAAGGCCGCGGTCGAGGCCGGTGTCGACACTTACATCGCGAACGGTCGCAAGTCGGTCCTGGTGCCGATCCTCGCCGGCAAGTCGGTGGGCACCTTCTTCCCGGGCAGCGCGCTCTAAGACGAGTCGGGCAGTCAGGACAACTGGGACGGGTAGGGCTTCGGCCTTGCTCGTCCGACTTGTTTTAGGAGTCCTCAAATTCCACGTAAGATTCTTCTCGTCCGCGCGTTTTCTTCGGTGGTCCCCCCGTGTTTTGGTATAATCTAACTGAAAGGAATTTCTTATGGTACCTGTGGTTCTGGCCGTCGCGTTGACCGTGTCCGTCGTGGCGATTATTCTGTTGGCACGCCGCCCGGCGGGCCTTTCGAACGAAGAGGTCGCGTCTCGCCTTGAGGCGAAGGATGAGGAGTGCCGCCGCCTGCTTGCGGCGGAAAACGAGAAGTTCGGTCAGCTCCTTCAGGCGGCAAAGCAGACGAACGACGCCAATCTCGACGCGCTGCGCAAGGAGTTCGCCGTTCTTGCGGCCGAAACCCTGGCAGGCAAGGCGCAGTCGCTGTCCCTTGAGAATGCGAAGAACGTGAAGCCGCTCTTTGATCAGCTCAAGGCCACGTTCGGCGAGTTGAAGATGGCCTCCGATTCGGCTCGCGAGGCGAATGTGAAGCTGGGCGAGAGCCTCAAGGGCAAGCTGGACGAAGTAGGTCTCAAGGCCCAGTCGCTCGGTCGTCAGGCCGACGAGTTCGTGACGGCGCTGAAGGGCGGCAACAAGGTGCAGGGCAACTGGGGCGAGGGCATCCTGACAAAGGTGCTGGAAGATGCAGGCCTGAAGCGCGGCGAGAATTTCGTCGAACAGGCGGGCGCCCAGGGGGCGGGGCTTCCCGATGTCACGGTCTTTGACGGCGCGCATCGTCGCATCCTCATTGACTCCAAGGTGAACATCACGTCTTTCATCGAAGCCGTGAACGCCTCTCGTGCAGGCAATACCGAGGCCTACGAAGCCGGTCTCAAGGAACATGCCAAGAGCGTCCGCACCCAGATCAAGGGCCTTGCCGAAAAGAACTATCCGGCGAAGATGAAGGAGAGGGATACGGACCCGCAGGCCGACTATTCGGAAATCGTGATCATGGCGATGCCGAGCGAGGCGACCTATGCGGCCGCGGTCACGGCGGACCCGACGCTGATCGCCTACGCAAATGAGCTGAAGATCGTGCTCGCTTCGCCGCAGATGCTGTTCGGCTATCTCGTCCTTTTCAAGGCCGGGCTCGACCGTCTGCAGGTCGATCGCAAGCAGCAGGAGATCGCCAAGCACGCGAATTTCATCGTCGAGCGCATGGACAGCGCCTTCGAGGCCCTGTCGGCGGTCGGCGACGCGTTGCAGAAGGCCACGGACAAATATAACGCAGTGGTCGGCAAGCTTGGGGGCGGCTCGAATCCGCAGAACGTGCTGGCGCCGGCGAAGGAAATCCTGCGTCTGTCGGGCTTCTCCGGCAAATTGAAGTCTGAGGCCATGCAGTCCTGAGGGAAGTCCTATGAGCAACCGAAAGCCCAAGTTCGTCGATCAGCTGGCCGACCGTCTCGCGGCCGAGGTGCGGACGCTTCCGAGCGGCGCGAAGTCGCTGGCGCATCTGCTGGTGGTCGTGCCGACCGCTCTGTCCGGGCGAAGGTTGCGTCTGGCCTTGGCGCGCCGCTTTGCGGGTGGACTCGTCCCGCCGCTGGTTCAGTTGCCGGCGCATCTCCTGGGTGAAACGGCTGACACGGTTGCGGGGCGGGCGGACGAAATCGTGGCCTTCTGGGAGGCGATGGGCGCGAAGGGATCGATCGCGCTTGCGGCCATGATGTCCGACATCCGCGCGATTCTCGGCGCGAACGCCCTGACATTCTCCGATGTGGCGTCTCAGGTCGGCGAACTGCTGGAAGGCGACCTCGCGGACGTCGAGGTCGAGCGCTGGCAGAAGCTGGCCGAGACCGAGCAGGGCTATTACGCGGCGCTGGCGCGTCGCGGCACGACGGACCGCATCGTGTCCGTCCAGAATCAGCTTGCGAATCCGTCGCGTCCGGAGGGCGTCGAACGGATTGTCGTCGCCGGCGTGCTCGATCCGATTCCCGTGATGAAGAAGGCGCTGGCGGCGCTTGGTCTTCCGACGGACGAGATTCTTCCCGACGACGCGACCGAGACACTCGCGGAATCGCAGATCGTCGCTTCCGGCACGGCGGCGGCGGAAGCCGACAAGGTCGCCGAGATTTTCGCGCGCGTGAAGGATCACGAGGCCTGGCCGTCGCTGTGTCTTGCCGATGCGCGCATGTTCCCGGAGATCCGTAGCGCCTTGCAGGCGCGCGGCATCGCCGTCCATGATCCGTCGCGGACCGCACTTGCGACCTCTTCGCTCGGGCACCTGGTGGCGCAGATCGCCGAACTCCTCCGCACGGAATCCTATTCGGTCTTCTCCTCTTTCTTGCGTACGGGCGACGTGCGCCGCTGGCTGTCGGCCGAAAAGCATCTTTCCGAAGAGGAGATGTCGAATGTCCTGATCGACCTCGACAACCGTCAGGCCAAACTGCTGCCCGAACGCGTTTCGGACATTGCGCCCAAGACGAATGGCAAGCTGCGCTCGATCTTCGACTTCGTCCAGACGCAGCTTCGGAAGAAGAGCGTTCGGGCGATTCTCCGATCCATCTTCCGAGACCATCCGCTCGACGAGCATGATCCGGATGCGCGCGAATTCGCCGCGGCGGCCGAGACGGTGAACGAACTGCTGGAAGAGTGCTTTGATCCGACCGTCCCGGAGGCCATTCGCCACGAACTCTTTGCCAAGCGCATCGGTGAGGCGACGTATTCGCTTGAGCCGGACGAAGGCGTGGTCGTGATGACGGACGGCTGGCTGGAGATTCCTTATCTTGAGGCGGACGAGCTGTTGGTGGTCGGTTTCAATGAGGGCGTCGTTCCCGAGGCTGTGGTGGGCCATCCGTTCCTGCCCGACGCGCTCCGCCGCAAGCTGGGGCTTCCCGACAACGAATCACGCACGGCGCGCGACCGTCGAATCCTTTCGCTGGCGCTCGCGGGACGCGATCCCGCTGCGGTGACGTTCTTCTTCCACAATCTGGACGCCGCGGGCGACGTGAAGAAGCCCTCGCGTCTTCTCTTCGAGACGGCCGACGATACGGACCTCATTGCGCGCGTCCGTCGCTTCTACGGTCTTCGTGCCGGCACGGCCGAGGATCGCGCGTTCGAGCTGCCTGAGTCCTGGAAGCTTGCGCTGCCCGTTCCGCCCGCGCATGAGGAGCTGCTCACGCTTTCGCCGACGCGACTGGACCGCTACTTGAAGTGTCCGTTCACCTACTACCTCTCGCGCAAGGACATCCTCGGCGACAAGCGAATGAACGACCGTGAAGAGGAGCTTGAGTAGTTTGAATACGGCAACCTCGAGCACGAAGCGCTGGAGGAATGGGTACGGAGCGATCTGAAGGATTCGGATGATGCCGAGGCGATTGCCGCATTCCTGGAGGAACATGTCGACGCGTTGCTCGCGGCGCGCTTCGGAACGGAGATTCCGTCCATTGTCGGCTTGCAGGGTGAATCGGTCAAGCGCCGCCTTCGACACTTTGCGCCTGTCCAGGTCGCGCGTCATCGCGCGGGATGGACGGTGGTGGCCGTCGAGGAGAAGCTCGAGATCCGTTACGGGAGTACGCTCTTCAAGGGCAAGGTCGACCGCATCGACTACAATCCGACGACGGGTGCATGGTGCGTGATCGACTACAAGACGTGGGACAAGGCCGAGAAGGAGAAGACCGAGACCTATGACGCGAATAAGGGCGTCTGGCGGAGTTTGCAGCTGGCCTTCTATTGTGCGATGCTCGACGTCTGCGGCTGCGAGCCGTTTGCCGCGGCGAAACGCGATCAGATCGAGGCCTGCTACTGCATTCTCGGCAAGACGGAGGAGGACGTCCTCTTCTCGGAGCCGATGAACGGCGGGTTCGTGCCGACGGCCGAAAAAGAGATCGGCCGTCTGATGAAGCGTCTCGAGGCCGGTGTCTTCTGGCCGCCGTCGTCGAAGGACGAATGGCAGTGGGATTACAAGGACTGGCTGTTGCCGCGTCCCGAGGAAAGCGTCTCGGCGGCGTGGATCGCCGATCAGGAAACGCGTGTCGTCCGTGCGGACGAAGCGGAACAGAAGGAGGCGGCAGAATGAATCCCAATCTCCTGATCGAAGCTTCGGCGGGTACGGGAAAGACGCAAGCCCTCGCGAATCGGCTCATCGAACTGTTGCGTGCCGGCGTCTCGCCGCAGGAGATCGTTGCGCTGACGTTCTCACGTGCCGCGGCGGGTGAGATCTTCGAGCGTTTCGTGACGTTGCTCGCGACGAGCGCCGAAGAGAATCCGCCGGACGCGGCCCTGTTGCGCAAGGTGATTGCCACGCAGCATCTCTCGCAGATCGGAACGCTCGACAGCTTCCTGATGAAGATCGTCCGTGCCTTCCCGCTGGAGCTCGGACTCGTCGGCGAGCTGGAGATGATGGATGAGTACCGTGCGAAGGAGGAGCAAGCGCGCATATCGTTCTCGATCCTGAGACGGACGGATGCGAAAACGCGCAAGGCGTTCGCCGAGGCATTTGCGTTGGCGATGAATCGTGAGGACGTCCGGAGCTTCATCGAAACCTATCGCACGTTCATCTTCGGCTGGCATGAGCGTTTCGCGGCCCAATCCGCGCAGGAGGCCTGGGGTGATCCCCGAACGATCTGGGGCACGACGCCGTCCTTCGCCTCGGTCACCGAACGCGAACTCGCCGCGGCGGCCGATGAACTGGCGACGGTGGAGGAGACGGACGACTTCAAGAAGCTTGTTGATTGGGTCCGTCATTTCCGCGGCACGTTCCCGACGGCGGGCCTCGCCAAGAAGCTCGTCGAGCTGGGCCCCGAGATTCTCTCGGGGGCAACCGTTGAATTCGATTTTGGCCGCGGCAAGAACAAGCACCGCGTCTATGGTGGTGAGGCGGCGTCGAAGATCCGCACGGCGATGATGTGCGTGTACGGCTATGTCGTCCGTCGCAAGCTCGAACTCGCCCGCGGCATCCACACGTTGCTGGAGACGTTCGAGAAGGACTATGCCGCGCGCGTGCGTAACACGGGCAAGCTGGTCTTCGGCGACGTGCCGCGTCTCATCACCGGCCTTGGCGCGAACGAGCGCCTCGCACTTGAGTATCGTCTCGATTCGCGCATTCGCGCGTGGGCGCTGGATGAGTTCCAGGACACGAGCCGCGAACAGTGGAAGGCCCTGGGTGATCTCGTGGACGAGTCGAAGCAGTCGGGCGGCGAGAAGTCGGTCTTCATCGTCGGCGACTGCAAGCAGGCGATCTACGGCTGGCGCAACGGCGACGTGACGATTTTCGAGCGAGAGAAGGAGAGCGGGTGCTATCAACTCGGCGAGCTGGTGAAGACGTACCGCTCGGGTCCTGCTGTCGTCGAAGCCGTGAACCGTGTGTTTGCGAGCGGTGCGGTCTCGTCCGAATTCCCCGCCTGGAAGTGTCCCGAACACGAATCGGCCCGGCCTGAGCTGGACGGCTTCGTCCACGCCTTCGACGCGCCGGGATCCAAGATGAAGGACTTCATCGAGCCGGTGGCGAACGCCTTGCGTGCGGTCGATCCGGTGGGACGCGGCCTCGCCGCGGCGGTCCTCGTCCGTTCGAACACCTTTGGCGCCGAGCTTGCGAAGGGACTCAAGGCGCTGGGCATCGAGGGCGTCGTCTGGGAGGGCGAGAGCGCCATTCTCGACACGCCGGCGCTCGCGCCGTTCCTGGATCTCGTCCAATTGGCGGACCATCCGGGCGACGAGATGGCCTGGCGTCATTTCCGTCTGACCCCGCTCGCGGCGGCGCTTTATCCGGACGGACTCCCGAAGGCTGCGGCCATTTCGCGCGAGATGTCCCTTGCATTCACAACGCAGGGCCTTGTCCGCACGTTGCGCAATCTGCGCGCGAAGCTGCCGGAAGATCCTGAGATCGCGTGGAACGCTTTCAGCGAGGCACGCTTTACGGACATGCTCCGTGCGGCGAGCGAATTCGAGCTGTCCGCCGAGCCCGGGACGCGCCTCTCGGACTTCGCGGGCTTCCTTGCCTCGAAGGAGAAGCGCAACCTGGCCGAGCCCGGCAAGATCAAGGTCATGACGATCCATCGTTCGAAGGGTTTGGGTTTCGACTATGTGGTGTTGCCGCTCTATGAACATGAGGGACTCAATGCGGAGCCGAAGGGCCCGCTGATCGGCGAGGGCTGGATCCTGCCCGATCCCGGGTCGAAGGTCTCTCCCGTGGTCGGCGGACTCGACGCGGCGGCGGCGCTCCGCAAGGATCGCGCCGAACAGGAGGCTCTCTGCACGTACTATGTCGCGCTGACGCGCGCCAAGCGCGCGATGACGATCATCTGTCATCCGCCGGCTAAGACCGAGGGCAAGACGCGGCGATTCTCGGATTTCGTTCGGACGACGATCGGCACGGAGCCGCTTGGCAATCCCGCGTGGTATGCGGCGGTGCAGAAGGGTACGGAGGGCACGGAGCAGAAGCCGGACGACGCTGGCTGGCTCGCGCGTCCGGTCCGCGGACCCCGTGTGCGTGTCACGCGTCGTCTGCCGTCCCAGGGCTTCCATGACGGACAGTCCGCTGGTTCGCTTTTCGCCTTGCACGCTGCGAAGAGGACGGCCGCTGAAGCCGGTACGGCCGCGCACAAGGTCTATGAGTCCATTGCGTGGATCGATCCGGCCTCACCGAAGGGTGAACGCGAAGCGTCGATTCTTGCGAGTGCCTGGCGCGAGGCCTTCGTGCGTCCTGAAGATGCGGTCGAGCTCTGGCGCGAACGCTCGTTCGAGGTGTTGAAGGACGGCAAATGGACGTCGGGTCAGTTTGACCGTGTGGTCTTCCTCGGCTCGGGTGCGGACCGTCGGGCGATCATCTACGATTTCAAGACCAACCGTCGGCAGCGGGGCGAGAGCGAGGCGGACTTCAACGCGCGCATGACCGCCCAGTATGCTGGCCAGCTCACGGCTTATCGTTCCGCGATCACGTCCCTCACCGGCATCCCCGCCGACCATGTCGTCAGCAAGCTGCTTCTGGCCGAAACCATGGGCGTGGTCGAATGCGGATCGGCTTCGGTTCCGCGGGAGGCATAAAGCGATGGTGTCTGTACGGCCAAAACTGGCCCTGGTCTTTCTCGCGTGTTCGTTCGCGGCGCAGGCCACCGTCCCCACGGTCACCGTTACGGACATGCTGGCAGCCCACGAACGCCGCCTGTTGCGTGAGGACGGCATCCTCGCGCCGGCGCGTCATGCCGTCACCAACGGCTTCGGCGCGGTCCTGATGACTGGCCCCGGTGCCATGTCCGTCGGCACTTATTTCATTCGGCTCCGCGATTCCGACGGTTGGGCTGAGATCCGTAACGGAGAAGGGCTGTTGACGTCCGAGATCGCGCCGATTCGCGCGGGTGCGCAGAATCTGATCGGCGAACGCTTTGGTTTCATCCCGGGCGACGACACGCCCGAGGAACTGCGCCTCTCGCACCTCGTTTCACAATGGGAAGTCGTCTCGCCTGAGAGGGCTGCGGAACTGGAAGCGATCGACGTCATGGCCTCGGCCCGTCGTTCGGTCCGCCGCGCCGCGTCCGCCCTGGCGGTCACCAACCTGATGTTCACGGGCATCTCCGTGGCGTCGGACTCCGTGACCTACACGCTTGAGCGTCCGCACGGATTCGCCATCCCGCGGGACCTCATCGACCTCTATACGTCCGTCGACCTGCGTGCAAGATGGTCGTGGTTCAAGACGCTGGACTTCACGGATACCGACTCGATCACGGATACGATTCTGAAGCGGCAGGTGCCCGGATGGACGGAAGGGTCGGCTGCACCGCATACCAACGGCTGCATGACGGTGACGAATGTCGTCGCGTCCGCCTTCGAGAGCGGCACGCTCTACACGAACGAGACGTGGAACTGCGATCACCAGTCGGTCTCGGAATCGCCCCTGTTCCTGCGTGGCGCGGATCTCACCGACACCGACGGTGACGGACTCACCGATGCCGCGGAGCGTTGGGTGCACGGCACGGATCCGCGGGAGCCGGATTCCGACGGCGACGGGCTCAACGACGGCTGGGAGGTTGCGCATGCGTCGAACGGGTATGGTCCGATGACGGCGAATGCGGGCGGCTCGACGGATCCCGATTCTGATCCCGACGGGGACGGTCTGACGACGTTCCAGGAGGCGATGCTCGGCACGGATCCGTTCGATGCCGACACCGACGGCGACGGAATAGCCGATGGCGTCGAGGTCAACGCCGCGGCGCTTGAGGCCTATCTGACGGTCCTGACCAATCAGCTGTTCTCTTCGGGAGTGGAGCCCGCTTCTGGGCCAGAAGGGCGTAATTCGCGTCCGATGAACGTCGGCTTCTCGTTTCCGAGCTGGTCGGTCGTTCCGCTGTTGCGAACCTTCACGAATCCGAAGTCCGCCGAGAATGGACTCTACGAGGCGGTGGCGCTGCTTGTCGGAGACCCCAGCAGCAGTCATTCGGAGAAGTATGAGCTGACCGTGTCGCCGGTTGCGGGCACGGGTCTCGGCGAGGTGCCTGAGACGATCAGGTTGGTGAATTCCCAATACGGGTTCTGCGACAAGATCTGCATTTTCCTCAGGAAGGGTTGGCGCTACGAGGTCTCGTTGCGTCACGTGTCGACCAATCTTCCTGCCGATGTCGGTCGTGATCCCGATTACGCCTTGATCGGTGCGGCAGGGTCTAATCACGTGGTGTTCTCAGATCCAGACGGATTGTTTGGGGCGTGTTCTGTGACTGATAGTGGCTTCTTGGGCGCTGGGAAGCGGGCGACATTGACTGTTTATGATGTTGAAGTGATCATCTGTAAACCGGAGAGTTTTAATGAGGAGCTTGAAGAGTCGAGAGTGGTCTTGGATAATGAACTCATGAAGATCCGTCTTGAAATAAGGCCGCGCCCCAACTCCACGAGTGAAATTGTCCCGATATTTGGAGACAGCCTGACATTGTCTACGAGTGGAACACTTCCGAGCGGTGCACAGGTTCCATTAAGTGAGGCCTCATCTTTTGGGTATGAGGGAGCTTCTGCCGTATGGAGATTTTCCTTCTCTCGTGACGATTTGATTCGCAAGGGACTGGTCCCTGAGAATGATGAGGATGGGGTTGATGAGAAGGCATGGGCTGATTTAGCTGATTTAAATCCTAGCTCTGGGCAGGATCTGACCGACAGCGAGGCTTTTGGCTCCATGCCCTGCGAGGATCGAGGTTGCGCTAGTTTCTCGACAATGCTGGGTCTTGATTCTGATCCTGCGATGTCCAACCCATCGCTATCCTATTTTAAAGCTGCTGGCCGGGAGCTGTTTGCAGTCTCGTTTGGCGGAACTCGCAAAAAGCGGCAGGTAATGAATCAGGCTGACTTTTTTTACTATTCAGGACATGGCCACCACATCGACGCTTCTCTTCAGAACGGTATCACGCCAGCCATGATTGCTGCATGGTGGAACAGGGATCTTGACTGCTTTGTTGCCTCGGGGTGTTCGATTATGGACATAAACGATTACAATTGCAACTATCCATCGGATCCCGTGAATCATCGCGCTTCTCCTGGGAAGCGATGGGAAGCAGTTGGCCCTCGGGTACTGCTTGGATATAACTTTAGGGGACCTGGTGATGCTGGCGGAGCACCTGCGCGGATTGCCGGATTTTGGAACGCTAATCGTGCTGGCATGGGGGCCGTGAGCGCTTGGATGAAGGCGAATGAAGCGAATCGGGCCTGGCATGCGTGTGCGATTGTAAAAGGGGTCGAGTATAGGTATTTCAAGGCAAAATTATGGGGTCGGCACGAGCAGTGCGTTGTGCCTCGGAGTGAGTGGTAAAATGAGAAATGTCATAGTATTTGTGCTGCTAGCTTTCGCTTTAATAGAACCGAACGGTCTCTCAAGGGCATCCGTTCTTGGAGAACTAGTAGATTTAACAAGTGAGGCGTGCTCGCACGCAGAGCAGTTGTTGACGGACGGATTTACAAATAGGATCAGCGAATTGCGGGCGTCGTCATCCTCTGAGCTGGAGAGAGGTGCGGCAGACCTGGCTTTGGCGATCTCTCTCTATTACCGGCTCGATCACGATGAATCGGCAATAGGCAATGAGGCGATCCTCGCACGCCATCAGACAATTACGTCGAACCTGTGCTATTCAATAGGTCAGTCCACAAGCGATTGGATCAAATACCAGAGTGGATTTCAGTATGTCTGCGGATTGAATTACAGTGGGATGGATGCGGAAGGTTTTGCGGCCTCGACAAATATTCTGGAACGGATTCGTAGAGAACGGCCGGTTTTCGAGGGAACAAACTTCTGGTCAAGTTATGTGAAATGTACATGCGGCACAAATCTGTCCATTCAAGAAGCATTCCGTCTTAACGCAGCTCTATCCCTGGCTCATGCGGGCAGAATGGCCGAGGTCGCACCGTACACGAACGATCTCTCGGCCGCGGCGATGGATCTGTTCGCTCGGGATTTGGAGTGATTGAGACAGGATTCAAGGCGAGATACTATAATATTCGGCATGGAAATTTCTGAGATCATTCATGAGATGGCGGTGAAGGCCCGTGCGGTTAGGAATGTGGTGACTGAAGTTGCACAATCTCCTGGGTCGCGGGTTGAAATTAAACGGGTAATTACTCCGAATAATGCAATCTGGGAGGACTAATGTTTGGACGTGGGCTTGAAAAGTTGATGCTTGGATTCGCGGCCTTGGCATTGGTCGGGAGTTCCGCTTTTGCAGCTGAGCTCCCTTCCAACGAGGAAATTGCGGCCTTGTTCCAGACTTCAAGGACGAACCTGGAAGCGAAAGAGCGCGTATGGCCACTGATCACGGAGACGTGCAACAATGCCTCTAACGCATGTCCTGATGAAATTCGACGCGTTCAACACTGCATAGCAACAAACATATTGAATATGTCTGTTGCGACAAACGCAGATTTAGAAGTTAACTTCGATCCGATTTGCAGCATGGTCCGTGGGCTCTCATGCATGAAGAGCCTAGAGAATGATTGTGAGATAATAGACGGGGTCTCGGATTTCATTGGAAAATTTCAGACGGTGCCCACCGACTCTTATTCTGCCGAGGTATGGTCTGTCGGGACGAATGCCGAGATTAGGGCGTTTCGGACGCGATGGAGGAACTTGTTAGGATACAACAGCCGCATCATACCTTTCCGGGATCAATTAGTGACTGAGTTTTCTCCGCTGTATCTGACCTATGAGGCATCCCTGCCCGAATCTGACAGAGCCCTAGTGTTGTCAAACGTCATCCGTCGGGCTCATTTGACCAGTGATGAACTGTTGCGTCTACGATCGGGAACGGATGACGATCTTTATGAAGAACTTGAACGGCAAGCGACAGAGGCAGGATTGATGAATGGCCAATCTGATTCGTCAGGAAGAATAGGTACAAGACAATGAAGTCAATTCGCCAAATACTGGTCCTGGCCTTTTTTGCGGCTTCTCTTGCGCTGCAGGCCGCAGTCCCGAACACTCATGAGATTGATTTGGCGTTTGCTTTCGAAGGAAGCAATCGTGAATGTTATACCAATGTCTATCCATACCTTGACCAGATTTTTAGGTCACGGGATGATGCTGCAGATGATGACTTGGGTGTACGGTTCTCAAATATTACAGGCGAATGGCGATGCGGTTAATTTTTGTGCTGACTATATAGGAAGTGTTCAGACGATTTCAACAAACGACTACGCGAATGAAATCAGAATGGCATTTCAGACAAATGGGCTTGATTCTTGTCGTACAAAGTGGGGGAGGATTTTCTCGTATAACAATCAGCTACCGTCATACAGACGCACTCCTGTTGAGGATTTTGCTCTGATGGTGCAAGGGCACGCAAAAAGTTTACAAGAATCTGAACGTGAAGGATTCTTAACGAATATCTATCGCCGAGCCCAGATGACAACTGAAGAAATGGAATTGTTTCGCGACGAATATATCTCCTATTAGCTTAAAAATATGTCCGAAGCCGTTTGGGGATTCAAGGGAAGAGGATTGGTGACCTGATGTTCTGTAAGAGATTTATGACGCTTGTGGTTGCGGTTTGCGGCCTTGCAGTGATTCATGCAGGCACAGGCAGTGACGAGTTGATAAACATGGTTTTATCCGCTTGCCGGTCGCCGAGTCAGTTCCTGGACTCTTCATACACAAATAGTATTGCGTGCTTTCGACGGGAAAATGTTGACGCAGAAAGTCGTTGCTTGGCGGACGTTTCGCTGGCGCTTTCTCTGTTTCATGAGATTCGTGAAGGAGAACTGCTGTCTGGCGTTGGGAGTAGTCTTGCTCAATATCAGAACCTGACGTCGAACGTGTTTTATAGCGTGGAAATTGGAGCTGATTCCTGGCTTCGATGGTTCGCAGGAGTGCAGTACATTTGCAGCTTGAATCTTGCGGGTCGTGACGCAGAGGGGTTCAAGGTGACAACCAATGCCCTGTCGCGGCTGGAAACGGTTGCTCCGGTAGGTGGTGAACATGCTCTCTGGTCGGCCTACTGTGGTTACTTGTGTAAAACAAACATCAGTATTCGTGAGGTGTACAAACTCAACGCAGCTCTATCCTTGGCTCATTCGGGCAGAATGGCCGAGGTCGCACCGTACACGAACGATCTCTCGGCCGCGGCGATGAATCTGTTCGTTCGGGATTTGGAGTGATTGAGACAGGATTCAAGGCTAGATGCTATAATATGCGCCATGGAAATTTCTGAAATCATTCATGAGATGGCGGTGAAGGCCCGTTTGGCTGCCGCGGAACTGCGTAAGCTGACGACCGAAGAGAAGAACGCGATGCTGTTGAAGATCGCGGACGCGCTGGAGGCGGCGAAGCCGGCGATTGATGCGGCGAACGCCGAGGACGTTGCGGTGGCGAAGGAGAACGGACTTTCCCCGGCGATGGTGGACCGTCTGACGCTGACCGATTCGCGCTTCAAGTCGATGGTGGACGGCGTCCGTTACGTCGCCCAGCTGCCGGATCCCGTCGGTGAGACGATCTGGACGCGGGACCGTCCGAGCGGCATCAGGATTTGCAAGACGCGCGAACCCTTCGGTGTCGTCGCGGTCGTCTTCGAGTCGCGTCCGAACGTGTTCGTCGACACGGCGGCCCTCTGTCTCAAGACCGGCAATGCGATCATCCTACGCGGCGGCAAGGAGGCGATCCGCTCCAACACCGCGCTCAACGCGGCGATCAAGTCCGTGACCGGTGATGCCGTGCAGCTCGTCGAGGTCCTCGATCACGCGGCGGTCGCGGAGATGGTCCGTGCGGTCGGACTCATCGACGTGGCGATTCCGCGCGGCGGCGAGCGTCTCATCCGCGCGATGTGCGAAGCCGCGCTCATTCCCGTCCTCAAGCACTACAAGGGCGTCTGCCACGTGTATGTCGACGACAAGGCCGATCTTGCGATGGCGCTTGACATCCTTCACAACGCGAAGGTGCAGCGTCCTTCTGCCTGCAATGCGGCGGAATGCCTGCTTGTCCATGAGAAGCTCGCGCCGCTGTTCCTCCCGATGGTCCGTGCCTGGGCCGAGGACCAGAAGGTAACGCTGCACGAGACCGACCAGGACTGGGAGCGTGAGTTCCTGGCGCTGGAGATGAACGTCGGGATCGTGTCGGACTACCGGGCCGCGATCGCGCACATCAACCGCTACGCCTCGCATCACAGCGACTGCATCGTGACGAACGACGCTGACCGTGCGAAGGAGTTCCTGCGTGACGTCGATTCCGCCTGCGTCTACCACAACGTCTCGACGCGCTTCACCGATGGCGCCGAGTTCGGGATGGGCGCTGAGATCGGCATCTCGACCGACAAGCTCCATGCGCGCGGCCCGATGGGCCTCGAGGAACTCACGACCTACAAGTACACCGTGACCGGTGACGGCGTCGTGAGAAAGTGAGTCAGCGCTTCTTCGGGGAGTGACAGAACCTGGCGATGGGGCATCCCTCGCACTTCGGGCGGACCGGATCGCATCGGGTCTGCCCGAAGCTCACCAGGTGGCTGTTCCAGGTCTTCCAATACTTGACAGGCAGGATCTCGCGCAGTTTCATCTCGGTCTCGACCGGCTTTTTCGTGTCGACCAGTTGCAGCCAGTTGCAGATCCGATGGACATGGACGTCGACGCAGATGGCGGGCAGATCGAAGCCGACGGCGACGGTCAGGTTCGCGGTCTTGCGTCCGACCCCCGGCAGTTCGCAGAGCTCCTCAACGGTCTTCGGCAGCACCCCGCCGAACTTCTCGCGCAGGACCTTGGGGAGCTCGTGGAGGTGACGCGCCTTGTCGCGGAAGAAACCGACCGGGTAGATGAGCTTCTCCAGTTTCGCGACGGAGAGCTTCTCGAGTCCGTCCACCGTGTTTCCACCCGCGGCGAAGAGACGTTTCACAGCGCCGGCCGTGCAGGCGTCCTTCGTCCGTGCGGAGAGGATCGTTCCGACCAGCACGCAGAAGGGGTCATGGGTCTGCGCCTCGATGAGCTCGATGATCGGCGCTGCGTGGGCTTGGAATTCCCTTTTGAGGGCTTTGTCGACGGCTGGGATGTCTTTAACTGTCATGTCGCGCCTCCTTGCGCCATTCTCGAAGCGTCTTGCCGGTTGCCGCAAGGAACCGCTTTTCGGCGAGGCGGCGTGAGAGCGGAATTTCCGCGCGGACGTGAAGATCGGTGATGAAGAGGACGGTATCCATTTGACGCCATTCTATCAGAAAAACAACCTGTACGCAATCCGTCACCGTTTTGTGGGTGCGGTTTTTTCTTGTTGAACCCAAGAGCTGTTTTCACGCAAGGACCCGCACAAATCGAATCGGTCGCGCTCTGCGTGTGGCAATGCCACCTGCGGAACGTTTCAACTTTCGAGATCGACCTCCGGACCATTCCCGCCGATCCGTTGGGTATGTGAGTCGGATCATGCCGCGCGCAGGAAGGCCGGACCGATTCGGGACAAACCATCCTTCACGCCGAAGACGATCCCGTAGGCATAGTTCGGCTTGATGCCGTGGCGTTTGCTGACTTCGGCCACGGGCTGCCCGTCGAGATAGATCTCGCGGAAGACCGCGCGGCGCAGCGGATTCAGCTTCAGACTGTCAAACATCTCGTCCAGA